>CAINOO010000167.1 GCA_903851535.1 uncultured Chlorobiaceae bacterium
CTGAATATGTCTTGAAACTTATCGTCTTACTCATTCTTTTGCTCTGGATTATCTGGACTTTTGCGGAAAAATAAAGTTCATCAATGTAAATTATTCCACTTAATTCTACAAATTATACCTTATATCTCAAAAGGAATTCCCTTGGGGGCCTTCGTCAACTTTTTTTATCAAGACCGCATCTGTTCTTATGAAGCCTTTAATTGCTCTGGTAGGCCGCCCTAACGTCGGCAAATCAACCCTGTTCAACCGCATCCTGCGCCAACGAAGCGCCATCGTCGATCCAACTCCCGGTGTCACAAGAGACCGCCATATCGCAGAGGGCGAGTGGCAAGGCAAGGAGTTTTCACTGATGGATACCGGAGGCTATAATGCCGAGGGAGATACCATCAGCATGGCGATGCTTGAGCAGACCCTGACGGCCATACGTGATGCCGATATTGTTATTTTTTTAACCGATGTTCGTGCAGGGCTCTCCTACGAAGATCTCGAACTTGGCCGACTGCTGCAGCGAACCTTCCGGCACAAGCAGCTCTTTTTTGCCGTGAACAAGGTTGAAACCCCGCAACTCACCATTGATGCAGCCTCGTTCATCAGCACCGGATTTACCAACCCTTACTTTATCTCGGCCCGGGACGGGAGCGGGGTGGCCGATATGCTTGACGAGATCCTGGAGTCGCTGCCTGAAACGGAGAGAGAGCACAGCAACAAGGCCTGTGCAACCCAACTGGCCGTAGTGGGAAGGCCTAATGTGGGAAAATCAAGTTTCGTCAATGCCCTGCTTGGTTCAAACCGCCTTATTGTGTCGAACATACCGGGCACAACACGCGATGCCATCGACAGCCACTTTACCCGCAAGCAGGAGGACTTCATCCTGATTGATACGGCGGGACTGCGAAAAAGGACTAAAATTGACGCGGGCATCGAGTACTACAGCTCGCTGAGAACGGAAAAAGCCATTGAGCGCTGCGACGTTGCCCTGGTGATGCTTGATGCCGCTCCAGGTATTGAAAAGCAGGATATGAAAATTATCAATATGGCCGTTGAGCGCAAAAAAGGGGCGCTCCTGTTGATCAATAAATGGGATCTTGTTGAAAAGGATTCAAAGACCAGCAAGATCTATGAAGAGGATCTCCGGATGCAGATGGGTAACCTCTCCTACGTTCCGGTGCTCTTTATTTCGGCACTCACCAAAAAGAACCTCTATCGGGCCATTGATACGGCACAGGAGATATGCCGGAACCGCTCCCGTAAAATAAGTACCAGCGTGCTCAACAAATTTCTTGAGGAGGCACTTTCACAAACGCACGTTGCCACAAAAACAGGCAAGGAGCTGAAGATCAAGTATATGACGCAGATCAATGCCGCCTGGCCCGTCTTTGCCTTTTTCTGCAATGATCCTCTCCTGGTGCAGCCCAATTTCAGAAAGTTTCTTGAAAACAAGCTGCGCGAAAAGTTCAGCCTGGAGGGGGTACCCATTTCGATGCGTTTCATGCAGAAATAGGCGCATGGCCACAACTCAACCACAACTGTTTTTTTGCAACATAAAACGATAACACTCCATGACAACACTCCATGATGAATCAACAAACTCATCCTGCAACCATCATCAAGGCGATGATCAGCCGGCACATGCATCCTGCGGTCATCATAACTGCAATCATGACCGTCCGCTGAAAGGGGTAAAAGAGATTATTGCGGTAGCTTCGGGAAAGGGCGGAGTCGGGAAATCGACTTTTGCGGTCAATCTTGCCATCACCCTTGCCCAAACGGGAGCAAAAGTGGGCCTGATTGATGCCGATCTTTACGGCCCGAGCATTCCAACCATGTTCGGGCTCCTTGATGCCAAACCGGAAGTTGAGGGTAAAAATCTTGTGCCACTGGAAAAATGGGGCGTCAAACTGATGTCCATCGGCTTTTTGATCGAAAGCGATACGGCTGTGATTTGGCGAGGGCCGATGGTATCGAACGCGGTCAAGCAGTTTATCAATGACGTCGAATGGAAGGAACTTGATTACCTGATTTTCGATCTTCCTCCCGGTACGGGGGATATCCAGATCACTATCGCCCAGACCATTCCCCTGACCGGGGCCATTATTGTCACAACGCCGCAGGATGTAGCCATTGCCGATGTAACCAAAGCGGTGAGCATGTTCCGCAAGGTCAATGTCCCCATTCTCGGAGTGGTCGAAAACATGAGCTATTACGAACTCCCTGACGGAACAAAAGACTACATTTTCGGACATCATGGAGGCGAAATCTTTGCCCGAACACAGGGACTCGCCTTCCTCGGCTCCATCCCGATCGACCGGGCAGTGCGCGAAGGCGGTGACAGCGGAACACCCTGCCTGCTCAGCCATCCCGATTCACCGACATCGAAAGCCATAAATCAGACGGGAATGGAGGTTATCCGCAGGATTTCGATCATGGAAGCAGAAAACGGTAACAAACAATGATGAATTGTGTATTGTTTTTTTCCGCAAGAGGTTTGATATTATGTCCTGTTCCATGATTAAAAAGGTTACCACTATTTTCAACCATTGTAAACAAACCATACCATGAGTTCCAGCAAGGATTATCTGCCAAACAGCGATGCGCTCTACGACCGCGTTATTGCCGCACTTGAAACTGTACGCCCTTATCTGCAGGTTGATGGTGGCGATTGTCAGATTGTCGGCATTACCAAAGATATGACCGTTGATGTAAAACTGCTTGGCGCATGTGGTTCATGCCCGATGAGCACCCTGACCCTGCGTGCCGGTGTTGAACAGGCAATAAAAAAAGCGGTTCCGGAAATTGTTCGCGTTGAATCGGTCTGAAAACTCATCCATCGAGATTTCGCAATAAAAGTTCAAGGGAGTCTTCATTGTTGATGAGGACTTCCCTTGCTTTGCTCCCGTCGGCCTCACTCACAATCCCGCTGAATTCAAGCTGATCCATAACCCGCCCTGCACGGCTGAATCCAAGCCGGAGACGCCTTTGCAGCAATGAAACACTTGCCTGCTGGTGCGTCACCACAAGCCTTGCGGCCTCTTCAAACATGCTGTCCTTGCCATCTTTTTCCTGATATCCCGACGACGACATGCCGTTGCCCCTCTGCACATCAGGAGTTGGAAGCACATACATATTTTTCAGGGCATGTTGCGAACCGATAAAGGAGGTAATCTCTTCAACCTCACCCGATGAGACGAATGGTCCCTGGATACGCATCGATTTCGGCTGGTTTGAGGGCTGGTAGAGCATGTCACCGTTCCCGAGAAGCTGTTCGGCCCCGGAGCCATCAAGAATGGTGCGTGAATCGACCCTGCTGGCCACCTGAAAAGCAATCCTGGCCGGAAAGTTGGCTTTGATGATACCGGTAATGACATCAACCGAAGGGCGCTGGGTCGCCACAATGAGGTGAATACCCACCGCACGGGCGAGTTGGGCAATTCGGATAATCGGCTCTTCAACCTCCCGTCCTGCTGTAATCATGAGATCGGCAAGTTCATCAATGACCACAACAATGTAAGGCAGGGCCTCTTCAGGAATACGACGATTGTGATCGCCGATATTGCGGACACCAGCTTTTTCGAGGGTCTCATACCGGATCTCCATCTCTTTGACGACGCACCTGAGTGCATAGACCGCCTTCTGGGGATCGGTGATAATCTGCTCATCAATACCGGGAAAACGCATGAGAAAATGGTTTTTCAGATGCTGGTACTGAAAAAGTTCCACCCTTTTGGGGTCGATCAGTACAAATTTGACCTTGTCGGGACTGCATGCATAGAGCAGGCTGGAGATAATGACATTGATGCAGACCGACTTTCCGGCTCCTGTCGCACCGGCAATAAGCAGATGCGGCATGGTGGCCAGATCGGCAATATAGACCTCATTGGTGATGGTTTTGCCAAGCACAATCGGCAGCATCATGGTGCTGTTCTTGAATTTTTCAACCTGCAGTACCGACCGAAGCCAGACCGTTTTCGGCTTGCCGTTTGGAATCTCAACACCAACAGCGTTCTTGCCGGGAATAGGCGCAATAATGCGGATACCTCGTGCCGAGAGCGCCATGGCAAGGTCGTTTTCAAGGGATTTGACCCGACTGACCTTGACATCCGGCTCAAGTTCCAGTTCAAAAAGGGTAACACGGGGGCCGACCGTGGTTGCAATCCTCTTTACCTCTATCTTGTAGATCTTGAGTTTCTCAAGCAGTTTCTGCTTGCTTTCGGCCAGATGCTGCTCATCGATCTGATCATTGTCGTCCGGCACTTTTTCGAGAAGATCAATCGAGGGAAAGCGGTAGGGCTCACGATCCTTGGTCTGTACTTTCAAACGGCGCTCGTCAAGGTCAGCCTCTTTTTCATGAACCGCCTGGTGAATGATCATCTCCGGCTCTCCCGGAACCGTTGGCTGCTGCACCAAGGGAGGTGGCTCGACAATGACGGGCTCTGGCAGGAAGAGTTCCGGCTCAAACAGCTCATTCTGTAACGGATCAACGGGCAAAACCACAACCGCCGATTCACGTGCACAGGGTTGCGGCGTCTCTTTTTTCAACTCCTCTTTTTTCAGTATCTCCTTTTTAAGCGTCTCCTTTTTAAGCGTCACCTTTCTCTGCTCCTCCTTTTTCCGCTCTCTCTCCCTGGCTTTCAGCCGCTTAAGCTCAGCCTTTTTTTTGCGCCTCTCAGCAAGTTTTGCCCTGAAAACAGCGAACGACTTAAGGCTTCTTGTGATAATGGGCAACAAAATTGCCTTGCCGGCATCGACGAAACCCTTCCCCATGTAGATGGTCAAGACAAGGGCAATAACAGCAAGAAGAACCGACGATGCCGTAACACCAATCACAATAGAAAGAAACTCGGCAACCATACGCCCGACTGCTCCTGCCATAAAATCACTGAATGGCGCAGAGGTAAGACCAAAAATGGTAGCGACATCAAGTGAAATAAAGAGAGTGTAGAGAGAAAAAATAATGGCGGGCTTGAGGCTTTTTGCCCGCATGAGCAACCAGCCCCACAAAAAGATGGAGGTTACCGGAAGCAGTACCGAATAACCGAGAAATGAACGGATAAAAAAGTCCGAAATCCTTGCTCCAAATAAGCCGAACGGATTATGGATGCTTTCAGCCGCGCCCCGTGCCGCCTTGATGGAAATATCGTACCAGGCAAGCGTACCAAGACTTGCCTGATCATCCGGATGAAAACAGAGAAGGGCACCTGTCAAAAAGAGGGCAAGCAGCATCAGTACTATGCCGCCTATCTCTTTTTGCAGCGCCTTCATGTTCAGAATACTTGCCCTGCTGCCTTTGCTGTTATTTTTCATTTTCACCTGCCAACTTACCCCTGTAATACTTTATTGCATTCACCCCAAAGAAGTTTTGATAAACGGCAAGCGCCTGATCACACCTGCATGGAAGTTCCCGCGAACTTCAACCAGAATGGGAGTGCCCACCGTGATGTATTCGCGCAAAACATTGCAGGTACCAACGGGCTCCTGAAGCGTTGGCGAAAGCGTTCCACTGCAAACCCGGCCAATCTCCTCCCGGGCACTGTTATAAACCTTGTAATGCTGACGAGGAAGAACACGGCCAACAAGCGAAAAACCGGCAACTCCCCTCTTCAAATTGAGCGCAACCCTCTGGCACTCCTCCCGACCTATAAAATTACCTTTATCTATTTTGACCACCCATTTCAACCTCGCTTCAAGAGGATTGGTACTGTGATCAATCTCATGACCGTAGAGGGAGTAACCCATCTCAAGGCGGAGCGTATCACGTGCTCCAAGTCCGACGGGCTGAAGACCGCTCTCTTTGCCCGCATCAAACAACGCTTCCCATAAAGGTAAAGCCATCTCATTCGGCAGGCAGATCTCCACTCCCTTTTCACCGGTATAACCGGTTCGTGCTATGATCACCTCTGAGCCCTGGAAAGGGAGTTTACAAAACTGGAAAGAGCCAAGCGCATCAACGTCAAG
Source organism: uncultured Chlorobiaceae bacterium (assembly GCA_903851535.1). GTDB lineage: Bacteria > Bacteroidota > Chlorobiia > Chlorobiales > Chlorobiaceae > Chlorobium. The sequence goes on from CAINOO010000167.1 coordinate 5,953, forward strand.
CGCAGGAAAAACCGTCGCAAGAATATCCAGGGCAAGAGGCCCCTGCAGAGCAATCAAAGAGAGCTGGTCGGTATGATCTTCGAGCACAACACCTTCAAAGGCTCCGATATGCTGCTGCAGCCACTCAAAATCCTTTGGGGCATTGCTCGCGTTGACAATGAGAAAAAAGGTTTCACTGTCGATGCGGTAGATAATCAGGTCATCAACAATGCCTCCATTTGGATAGAGCATGAGATTGTACTGCGCCTGACCATCCCCAGCCTGGTCGAGGTCATTGGTTGTCATAAACTGGAGGAACTCCTGTGCCCTTGCACCCCTGATATAAAAATTGCCCATGTGCGACACATCAAAAAGCCCTGCTGCGTTCCGTACAGCATTGTGCTCGGCGATAATTCCCCTGTACTGTACCGGCATCAGATAGCCGCCGAAATCGATAATTTTAGCTCCTGCCTCTTCATGCCAGGAGTACAATGCTGTTTTTTTCATAACGACCCTACACTAAAGTTATTGAGCTGAGTTACAACTGACTGTAAAAAAACATTTAAAGAGGGAAATCAAAGCTTTTTTTCAGGGAGAAGAGTAATAATAAACAGCAAGCATCCTTGCCTGCTGCAATTGTTTGAAATAAATGACACATTCACCTCCCCCGGCCAATAATCACCTCATTGCCAAGTTCATTGCGGTCATCGGGTTTCAGGGGAAAATGGGCTGCAAGGATTTCGGCACACCGGTCAACCGCTGCACCTATCGCTGCGGCCTGCCCTTTGCTTTTGATGCCACGAATGATGATTCCAACAATCTCCTGCCAGAGTTCCCTGTCAACTTTCGCGTTAATGCCTTTATCGGCAACCACACGGACGTTACGCTCAAAGAGCGAGATATAAATCAGAATGCCTGTATGGTCAACAGTCTGATTGATATCCTTTTGATAAAATGAGGTAATTGCAGCCTCTTCGACCTCCTCCTTCATATCGGACGATGTAACAAAAAGGCGTTTGAGCGGAGGAGTTCGTTTGATCACTTCATGGAGCACAATAAACAAGAGAGCAAATACTTCGAGAAAAAACCACATACTCTCCTTCTCGAAAAAAAGCGTCACAGCAATGCCAGAGAGCACTGCAAGAAGCGTACTGCCGATCATGCAGGCGAGAGGATAGTGGTAACTTGAGGGAACAACCATCACCACAATTTCACCTGAGGTACGTTTTTCCGCCTCCGCTATTCGCGCCTCAATCTGAAGCCGCTCCGCTGACGCAAGGAACTTTTCTGCCGGGTCTTTCATCTTTATCTCTTTATTTATTTGGCAGTTACCAATCACCTGATGCTCCACCGCCACCAAAACCACCGCCGCCACCGCTGAAGCCTCCGCCTCCACCGCCTCCGCCAAAGCCACCACCTCCGCCAAAAAAGCCCCCTCCAAAACCGCCGTTTGCCATCGGGCCGCCTCTGTGGCCGCGGAAAATCTGGCTGATAAAATAGATCACCAGCAAAATAAGGGTGAGCAGGGGAAATGAGGGTTTGCTGCCGTTGCCTTTCGTCGGGGGCCTGGCCTTGTACTCTCCATGAACCGCAGCAATAATCGAAGAGACCCCTTTACGGAATCCTTCATCGAACTGCCCGGCCTTGAAGGCGGGAGCTATCTCGTCAGCAACAATTCGCCCGGCAAGAAGGTCGGTCAAGCTCCCTTCCAGACCGTAGCCAACCTCAATACGCACTTTGTGGTCATCGCGTGAGACAATGAGCAGTACACCGTTGTCGGAGCCTTTATGGCCTATCTTCCAGGTTTCGGCAACCCGTATCGAAAAGTTCTCGATTGGCTCGCCCTGAAGCGACGGAATGGTCAGAATGACGATCTGCGTCGACTCGGCAGCTTCAAACTGCTGAAGCCGGGCCTCAAGCTCCGCAAGCACCGGTGCGGAGATCATGGCCCCATAATCGTTAACCCGCCCCGAAAGAGCTGGAACCGGAATTGCCGCAAAGCTGCCGACCGGGAGAAACCCGATCAGCGCAACCACAAGAAAAAGCATAACCCGCAACCGGGATCTCATCACGTTGTTCATGACAGACTGCACCATCAGAATTTGACTGCCGGCACCGCTTTTGCGGCTTCATCAGCCTTGAAGTACTCTTTTGCCTTCAGTTTCAACAGCATGCTGTTGGTCATGGAGTCAGGGAACTTCCTGATTGAAAAGTTGAACGTTGCAACAGCCTCATTATAGCGCTGACGGGCAACGCTGATACGGTTTTCAGTGCCTTCAAGCTGATTTTGCAGATCACGGAAGTTCTGGCTGGCCTTGAGTTCAGGATAGCGTTCTACCGCCACAAGCAGGCGGGAGAGGCTGGAAGAGAGTCCACCCTGGGCGCTGGTAAATTTGGCCATGGCTGCCGGATCGCTGAGCATGGCCGGGGTAAGCTGAATAGAGGTCGCTTTTGCCCTCGCTTCCACCACCGCAGTTAGGGTCTCCTTTTCAAAGTTGGCAGCACCCTTGACCGTAGCCACAAGATTCGGCACCAGATCACCCCGGCGCTGCAACTGCGACTCAAGATCGCCCCACGAGCGATTTACCGCCTCTTCATTCTGCTGTATAGTGTTGTATCCGCACCCGGAAAGAGTGCTGAAAAAAAGAAAAAACGCCACCAGTCTTGCTATTGAGACCTTCATAATCCTCTCCTTGCCCTGTTTTGGTCTGTTAATCATATCTAAAAAAACACAAAATTAAATTAGTTCATTGCAAACAAGCGTCACGGTACAGCCCTCCGGTGAAGCATTCAGTTTACAAGCCGTTCGACGGTGAAAATTCCCTGCACTTTTTTAAGCTTTTCCATCAGTGTATTCAGTTTGTCAGCATTGCGAACATAGATGATCATCGTCCCGACAAACATTCCATCGTGGGCGTTCAGCGAAACAGTACGGATGTTGGTATCAAATTTGGAAATGACCGTCGTGAGCTGGTTCATGATGCCAAGACGATCTTCACCGACAATCTTGATCCCTGCCAGAAAATCGGTCTCAACTTTTCTGTTCCACGTTACCGAGACCGTGCGCTCACTTTTGAGCAGGTTTTCATTACTGACATTGATGCAGTTCTTGCGGTGAATCTTGACGCCCTCAGCCGTCACAAAGCCAATCACATCATCACCGGGGACAGGCTGACAGCAGTTCGCGTATGCGTAGGCAATGTTGTTCATACCGGCAATAACGACCTCATCCTTTTTTGAAGCGGCTCCCTCATCTCCCTGTTCCTGACGGGCTTTTTGCAAATAATCCTCAACCTCACGAGCTTCATCACTGAGGGTTTTTGCGACCGACTCCTCCTTGCGGAAATTGGTAACCCGCTCAATCACCTCTTCTCCGATGATCTGCTGGCTGCCAAGGGCATTGAAAAAATCTGCCGGGGTTTTCAGGCCGTACCCCTTCACCTGCTGAATGATATCACTCTCCGAGAACAGCCGTTTGGTACCGGCAACCATTTTCTCCCATATTCCCCGGCCCTTCTCGATTTGCAGCCTGCGATCTTCATTGATAGCCGATCGGATTTTCAGCTTTGCCCGCTGGGTTACGACCATTTTGAGCCAGTCCGGTTTCGGTTTCTGGTTCTTCGAGGTAATAATTTCGACCCGGTCGCCGGATTTAAGCTGCGCATTGAGTCGGACAATCTTGCCGTTCACCTTGGCCCCGATACAGCCATGACCAATCTCCGTATGGATGGAGTATGCAAAATCAAGTGGCGTGGCATCTGCCGGCATGGTTTTCATATCTCCTTTCGGAGTAAAAACATAGATCTCATCATGGTAGAGATTGAGCTTGAATCCCTCCATGAAGGAGGCCGCCGAATCGGCATCCTTGATCAACTCTCTGGCCCAGCGAAGAAACGAATCAATGTTGACATCGTCCCGCGATATTTTCTCCTTGTAGCGCCAATGGGCCGCAACGCCAAGCTCGGCAAATTCATGCATGCGCTTTGTACGAATCTGCAGTTCAACCATGTGACCTCTCGGGCCAATAATCGCTGAATGAAGAGACTGGTATCCGTTATGCTTTGGCACCGAAATATAATCCTTGAAATACTGCGGAACCGGAGGATATTTCTGGGTTATAAAACCATAGACCGAAAAGCAGTCAGCAATGCGCTCCGTATCAATAATCACGCGGATACCGTAAAGGTCGTGGATCTCCTCAAAATTCCTGTTCTTGTTGCGCATCTTGTTGTAGATCGAAAAAAGATGCTTGGCCCGTCCCTGTACCTCAACCTTGAACCCCTGCTGCTCAAGATCAGCCTTGATGGGTGCAATTATTTTGGCCAGATAGCTGACACGATTGCCCTTGCCCATGCGAATTTTTTGCTGGAGAAACTCATACATCTCCGGATCGATGAATTTGAGTGCCAGGTTTTCGAACTCGACCCTCATTTTTCCAAGACCGAATCGGTGTGCAAGAGGAGCATAGATATCCCGTGTTTCGAGAGCAATCTTGAGCCTCCGATGCTCCGGCAGCGATTCGAGTGTTCGCATATTGTGCAAACGGTCGCAGAACTTGATCAGAATAACACGGATATCCTTGACCATCGAGAGCAGCATTTTGCGGAAACCTTCCGCCTGGGTAGTCTCCCGGTTGATCGTGATACCGGAAATCTTGGTCAGCCCTTCAACAATTTCGGCAACTTCAACACCAAGTTCAGCGACAATATCTTCAAAGGTATAACCGCTGTCCTCAATAACATCATGCAGAAGCGCAGCCGCCACAGAGACGTCATCAAGGGGAAGCTCATTGAGCAGAATGGTAGCAACTTCGACAGGATGAAAAAAAAATGGTTCTCCTGAAGCCCGTTTTTCGCCTTCATGTGCCCGATAACACATAAAAAAGGCCCGCTGAATCAGTGATTCATCAAAATTTTTGAGATTCTTGCGCGAAAGCTGGAGTATCTCGTGGAGTTTATTGTAATGATCCTTCCCTATCTGTGCTAACATTGCAAACGAACCAGAGTGAACTGCATATAAAAAAATAACGGGGTACAAACACGATAGTTAGTATATAAAGTTTTTCTTCGCAACAATACAAACCGCAAGAACCGCAAAAAAAATCATCCGTCAGATGGCAAACGCTGCAAGGCCTCTTCAAGCCTTGATATTTCATCACGCAGATAAGCCGCTTTTTCATACTCCATCTGGACGGCCGCCTCCTGCATTTCAAGGCGGAGTTCTGCGGCCATCGCATAGCCTGCTTCGGGCGTGAGCGTGTCGATAAGACCCGAAAGCACCCTCTCCGGCTTGGGCTCAAGACCGAAACGCTTCCGCCGGTAACGCTCTTCTGCATCGGCCACTCCGGTGGTATCAAGAATCTGGTCAACCGATTTCATGATTGAGCAGGGGGTAATGCCATGCTCCTCGTTGTATTGCTGCTGGATGGTGCGACGTCGTGCGGTCTCATCAAGCACTTCACGAATGGATCGGGTAATAACATCAGCGTAGAGCACCACAAATCCGTCAAGATTCCGGGCAGCCCTGCCTGCAATCTGCATCAGCGAACGGGTATTGCGCAAAAAACCCTCCTTGTCGGCATCAAGAATGGCTACAAGAGAGACTTCAGGAAGATCAAGCCCTTCACGAAGCAGGTTGACCCCGACAAGCACATCAATATCTCCTACCCTGAGCTCCCTGAGAATCTGCATACGCTCCAGACTCTTGATCTCCGAGTGCAGATAGCGCGAACGAATCCCAGTCTTTCTGAAAAAGTCGTGCAGATCTTCCGACATTCTTTTGGTCAAAGTCATGACCAGCACTTTGTTGCCTTTTGCGGTATGAATACGGATTTCTGCCAGAAGGTTATCAATCTGTCCTGAAACAGGACGAACTTCCACCGGCGGGTCAAGCAGACCAGTCGGTCGGACAAGTTGCTCCACCACCACACCACCGGAACGGAGCAATTCGTGTTCACTCGGGGTAGCACTGACACAGATAACCTGTGGCACCATAGCCTCAAACTCATCGAAACGCAACGGACGATTATCAAGCGCCGAAGGGAGCCTGAAACCATGTTCAACCAGAATGGTTTTACGGGAGCGGTCTCCTCCATACATACCCCGTATCTGAGGCAGCGTCACATGCGATTCATCAACGACAACAAGGTAGTCCGAAGGAAAGTAGTCGAGCAGACAACACGGGCGTTCACCGGAAGGACGACCGGAAAGGTGACTCGAGTAATTTTCAATGCCGGAACAGTAGCCAAGCTCTTTCATCATCTCAAGATCGTAGCGGGTGCGTTCTTCAATCCTGCGGGCTTCGAGAAGACGGTTTTCGGAACGAAAATAGTTTAACCGCTCCGCAAGCTCATTTTCAATGGAGATCGTCGCCACCCCAAGCTTCTCCTCATCAGCAACAAACTGACGGGCTGGATAGATAAATGCGCAGGTTTCAACACCAAGAACCTCCCCGCTGTGAATATCAAAGGTCTGGATACTTTCGATTTCAGAGCCGAAAAACTCGATGCGAAGAGCAAGCTCTTCATGAGCGGGAACAAGATCGATAATATCCCCCCTGACGCGGAACTTCCCCGGGCTCGGCTGAACATCATCGCGGATATAATGACGAGCTATAAGCTCCTTAAGAAAGAGATCACGATCTTTCGCCATTCCGGAACGGAGTTCGATAATCTGTGCTTTCCAATCTTCAGGAGAACCAAGACCGTAAATACAACTGACCGAACTCACCACAATAACATCCTTCCTGCCGCTGAGCAGGGAGCTGGTGGCCTTGAGCCGAAGCCGTTCAATCTCGTCGTTGATGCGCAGATCTTTGGCAATATACTTGTCGAGAGAGGGGAGATAGGCTTCGGGTTGATAAAAATCGTAGTAACTGATAAAGTACTCAACGGCATTATCGGGAAAAAACTGTTTGAGTTCCCCATACAACTGCGCCGCAAGCGTCTTGTTATGGCTCATCACCAGAACAGGCTTGTCGAAACGGGCAATAACGTTGGAGATGGTAAAGGTCTTTCCCGACCCGGTAACACCAAGGAGTGTCTGATAAGGATTTCCCGAACGAACCCCTTCACAAAGGGCCTCAATAGCTTTGGGCTGATCACCCGCCGCACGGTAAGGACTGACAAGATTGTATATTCCGCTTCCGTTCACCTGCATAGACAACTCTCCAAACTTGATATTTTTTTCACTTCTCCTGTTTTAACCCTACAAGAACTAATAATGCTGTTTGTTAGTTCTTCGACAATGATTATCTATCGGAACAGCAACAAGTGCTTCCCTCCTGTGCAAGCCCCCTTCTGAACAGATGGCTTTTTGCGGGATCTTCAAAAAAAAGGTCATTCAGGGTGGTTGCAATTATCCGCTTTTAATCCCATTATTATCTTTTTTTTGATGCCGGATACTTTTCAAAGAGTTATGACGCGCTATATCCCCATATTAACCATCGGGATACTTTTTTTGCATTTAATTTCCTGTAAACCCATGATCAACGAAGAAAAACCTTATCCATACACGACGGTTCCCGGAGACTCCCTCCACACAAGAATCTATACGCTCAAAAATGGACTGACAGTCTACATGAGCCCATACAAGGACGAACCAAGAATCTACACCTCCATTGCCGTACGGGCAGGAAGCAAGAATGACCCGGCAGAAACAACCGGTCTTGCACACTATCTTGAACACATGCTTTTCAAGGGAACTGACTCACTCGGTTCTCTTGACTATGCCAGGGAGCACATCGAACTCGAAAAAATCTCGGAACTCTATGAGAAGTACCGCTCAACCGAAGATGTGGAGAAACGGGCGGCAATCTACAAGGATATCGACAGCATTTCCAACGTCGCTGCAACCTATACTGTCCCAAACGAATATGACAAGATTCTGAACTCAATCGGTGCCCAGGGCACCAATGCATACACCTGGGTAGAACAGACCGTCTATGTCAACGATATCCCCTCGAACAAGCTTGACCAGTGGCTCTCCATGGAGGCAGAACGGTTTCGTAACCCGGTTATGAGACTCTTTCATACGGAACTCGAAACCGTGTATGAAGAGAAGAACATGACAATGGACAGTGACAGCCGGAAAATATGGGAAAATCTTTTTGCCGGATTGTTCAAAAAACACACCTACGGGACCCAGACCACCATTGGCAAGGCAGAGCATCTGAAAAATCCCTCAATTCGTAATGTCGTCAACTACTACAAGAGCTACTATGTGCCGAACAACATGGCACTCTGCATTGCTGGCGATTTTGACCCGGATGCAACCATAAAGCTGATCGACAAAAAGTTTTCGGTGCTTCAGCCCAAAGAGGTGCCCCACTTTAGCCCTGCGGTGGAAGATGCCATCACCGAGCCTCTGGTCATCAAGGCAAAAGGGCCTGAATCTGAAGAGATCGTTATCGGATTCCGCTTCAATGGAATCAACAACTCTGATGCCGATTACATCACACTTGCCGACAAGGTGCTCTTCAACCAGACGGCCGGCCTTATTGACCTTAACCTGAACCAGCAGCAGAAAGTACTTGATGCCGGTTCGATGCTGGTGATGATGAAAGATTACTCCGCCCATATTCTGAGTGGAAAACCGAGGGAGGGCCAGAGCCTTGACGAGGTAAAGGAGATGCTGCTCGCCCAGCTCGAACTGCTCAAAGAGGGCAAATTTCCCGACTGGCTGCTCGAAGCGGCAATCAACGACATGAAAATAGAGCAACTGAAGCTCTACGAAAGCAATCGGGGACGCGTTGAAGCTTACGTTGACGCGTTTGTGTGGGGGATGGCATGGCCCGACCATGTAAGCCAGATTGAGCGTCTCCAGAAAATCACCAAAGAGGATCTGGTTGCATTTGTCCGAAAGCACTACAGCTCAAACTATGTCGCAGTTTACAAAGAGCACGGTACGGCGAAGAGCGAAGTGAAGATCCAGAAACCACCCATTACCCCCCTGAAGGTGAACCGGAACAGCTCGTCACCATTTGCAGAGAAACTGCTTGCGCTGAAATCAACAAAAACAGAACCAGTCTTTCTTGACTATAAAAAGGATATCGGTTTTTTTGATGTCAACCCCTCCATCAAGCTGAACTATCTGCAAAACAACGAAAACGAGCTTTTCTCGCTCTATTATGTCTTCGACATCGGAAAAAACAACAGCAAAAAAATAGAGCTCGCCCTCGAATACCTCTCCTATCTCGGGGCTGGCAACCTTACTCCTGCTGAATTCAGCCAGGAACTCTACAAAATCGGCGCAAGCTTTTCGGCCTTTACCTCCGACGATTACGTCTACCTGAAACTTTCGGGACTTCAGAAAAACTCTGCGGCGGCTATCCGACTGCTCGAAAATCTGCTTGTTGATGCAAAGCCCGATAAAGAGGCGCTTGAAAAGCTCAAAGCAGGTACCCTGAAAGAGCGTACCGATGCCAAGCTGGCCAAGAAGAAGATTCTCTTTGAGGCAATGACCAATTATGGCAAATACGGACCATCCTCACCCTTCACCAACATACTCAGCAATGAGCAGCTTGAAAAGGTCACCTCAAAAGAGCTGCTTGACGAAGTGCACAAACTCCTGCAATACAGCCACAGGGTACTTTACTACGGCCCCGCAACGTCTGCGGAGGTGCTCAGTGAACTGCGTTCGGTGCGCCATTACCCCGAATCGTTCAAGACTCCGCCGGTCACCGACCCCTTCCATGATCTTGAGCAGCACGAAAATCTTGTCTATGTCGTCGATTACGATATGACGCAGGCGGAGGTTATTCTCCTGACAAGAGACGATCTCTACAATCCATCCATACTTCCCCTCTCGACCCTCTTCAACGAATATTATGGAGGCGGGATGTCGTCTGTTGTTTTCCAGGAGTTGCGTGAAGCCAAAGCGCTTGCCTACTCTGTTTTTTCGGTTTACAAAACACCGAAACAGAAAAATGAGCACAACTATATTGTCAGCTATATCGGCACCCAGGCAGACAAGCTTCCCGAAGCGCTCGATGGTATCAGCATTCTTATGAACAAGCTGCCTGAATCACCGGAACTCTTTGCCTCAGCGCAAAACGGTATTATGCAGAAAATTTCAACCGAACGGCTGACGAGAACCGAGATCCTGTTCAATTACGAAGAGGCCGTCCGTCTCGGACACGACCATGATATCAGGATGGATATTTATCGTGATGCAGCACTGATGAGCCTTGCCGATATTGAAAAATTTCACACCGACCATTTCAGGAACAAAAAACATGTTATGCTGGTGCTTGGCAAGAAAAAAAATCTTGACATGAAAACCCTGAAAAAGTATGGCACCGTAAAAGAACTCACGCTGAAGGATATTTTCGGCTATTAAACAGTGCCTTCTGCACCCACGATGGTGGTGGTTTGTTTACCTATGAAAATTCTGAACAAGTATATATTCAGGCAGTTTGCAAAGGCTTTTGTATTCAGCTCCATAGCCTTTGTCTGCCTGTTTGTTCTCGTCAACATGGTTGAAAAACTTGGCGAGTTCATGGACAAAAATCTCTCTCTGTGGGATATTGTCTGTGATTACGCCCTGTCGATACCCTCCATCATTCTCGTCATTTCTCCAGTGAGCGCACTGCTCTCGTCAATACTTGTTGCCGGAAGACTCTCCTTTTCAGGTGAACTTCCGGCAATACGCTCTGCCGGTATCAGTATGCGCCAATTGCTTGTTCCCTTTTTTGCCGGTGGCATGATTATTCTCGCCCTCAATATCCTCAACGCATGGTGGATCTCGCCCGCGTCAGTTACCGAAAAAAGTGCTTTTGAACAGCGCTCTTTCAAAAACAATCCAGCAGCCCTTCAAGAAAACAGCAATATCCACATTCTTGAACCGGGAAGACGTATGGTCTCTATTGGCAGCATCAATCCTGACTGCTCCATTCTCAGCTCCGTCTCCATTGAGGAGTTTAACGGCACCCGGCTCATATCGCGAACCGATACCGATACCATGCGTTACGATCAGAAAAAAAGCGAGTGGATGATGCAGAACGCCTCAACCCGCTTTTTTACCAGAGGAGGTGAAGCGTTTCATTTTGACCCGGTAAAATCACTGAAACTTGCCCTTTCGCCGCACTCTCTTGCTGAGCTTAATCTTCAGCCTGATGAAATGAACATCATTCGCCATTACCAGTACCTTTCAAAAAAACAGAGAGCCGGTTTTTCCGGACTGGAACGCTCAATGGTAAAGTTTCACAACAAGATCGCCCTGCCATTCGCCTCTCTCATTATCATTCTTATCGGTGTACCACTCTCTGCAAAAAAAAAGAGGGGTGGACTCGCCTCTGAAATAAGCGTCACCCTTTTTGTCGGTTTTCTGTTTTTGGGAGTACAAAAAACCAGCGCAATCGCCGGAGACCAGGGGATGATAAACCCGATGCTCGCTGCCTGGCTTCCAAATATTCTCTTTCTCGGCATCGGCTATGCCATCTACAAAACCGCTATCGACTGAGTCTCATGCACACTCTTCTGCGCCCTGCTGTTGTTCTCATGACCGATTTTGGTCTTGTCGACACCTATGTCGGTCAGATGAAGGGAGTCATCCTCTCCCTTGCCCCTGCGGCCCCAATCATTGACCTTACACATGCCATTACACCCCAAAATATTGCACAGGGCACCTTTCTTCTTGGCAAATCGACTCAATTTTTTCAGAACGGCACTATTTTTGTCGCAGTGGTCGATCCGGGAGTCGGCACCTCACGCAAAGCCATTGCGGTAGAAACTGCCCGTCATATCTTTCTTGCCCCTGATAACGGCTTGCTCACCTCCATTTTTCAGGCCGGAGAGATCAAGCGCTGTGTCACCATCACCAATGAGATCTACATGCTCCCCTCCCGCAGCTCAACCTTTCATGGGCGGGATGTTTTTTCTCCCGTGGCCGCGCATCTTGCCTCAGGCGTTACCGTCGAAGAGCTTGGCCCGGAAATCGATCCATCAACATGCACAAGAATCCCGCTGCCGGGATGCCAGAGCAGAGACGATGGCGCATCATGGGAGGGATCAATCATCTGCACCGACCATTTTGGCAACCTCATAACCTCACTCGATTCAGAAGTGCTTGACCGCTCAAAAAAGTGGATAATACACGCCGGAAAATATCAGTTACCGGTTTGCGGCACCTATGGCGATGTCGCAGAGCGGCAGCCGCTCGCCTACACGGGAAGCAGCGGCATGATCGAAATCGCCGTCAGAAACGGCAATGCAGCAGAGACCCTCAGGCTGAAGGATGGTGATTCGGTACGTGCTTTTTTCTGATATGAAAATTCCCGCAGCCCCGCATTTTCTTTGGCATGTTCAATGGTCATGCTGACAAGATTTCCTGTGTCATCAAGATCAATGCAAATGTTTTCACTGATTTCGCGAGTTTCAAACGGAAGTTCCAGAAAGAAAAGAATGAGAAATCCCTATAAAGCGTTATTAAAATTTTATTTACGCTTCGGAGCCAGTTTTTTTCTTGTGACTACATCGACATTTTTGGCATCAATAATCGCTGGAAGTGTAATTCCGGCAGCGGCCAGCAACTCCCCGGCAAGTCCTTTCGACTGAGGAATTTTCTGGCAGCTTGCCTCCTTGAGGGTGACAATCGTGCTACGTATGGCCCCAAGTTCATCAATTCCTTCCGGCACGGTGCATTCACAGTTTTTCCAGAGTTCTGATAGCAGCCTTTCGATTTTATAGGCAAGCATGACCGCAAAAACATGACCACGGGTACTGGCCTCGGTTCGTACATGAACCGGCCTGATTTCCAGATGACTTTGCTTGAACGTCCGGAATGCATGCTCAACTTTTGCCAGATCTTTGTACCGGTCATGAACTTCTTTGGTCGAAAGAAGCTCTTTCTTCACATCCGTTTTGATCACATAACAGCCGTCCAGCAGAGCAACTCCTTTCAGTGTTTCTTCATTGACTGTTACTTTAAATTCTCTCTCCTCATTGGTCAGTTCCAGTACATCGTTGAGCTTGTACTGGTTGATCTTTTTCTGAAGAGATCGTTGTGCAACATCCTTACTTCGCTTGAGGGAACCGGCGAGGTAGCTGTTTTTCTCCTCAACAAAACGCTGGATTTTTTTGACCCGTTCCTGGCGATTCGTTGCCATCTCTGCCTCTCGAACAGGATTTCTTCTCAGCACATATCGAACGCCATCGGTTTTATTTTCAACCTCATACAGATCGTGATCAAAAAAATCCATTTGCAGTACCTCTGACTTCAGCAGGGTTCTGATTTCCGGTTTCGAGAGTGAGGTGATGTAATGAAATCCAGCCTCGGTCAACTCTTTGGCCTGCGGCGTTTTGATCATGCCCTTGTCGCCAACCATTGTTATCTCTTCAATACCAAAGGTGTTGGCAATGGTGCGAATCTGCTCTGCAACGGTTGATTTGTCGCCGGTATTGCCTGCAAAGACCCGAACGGCAACCGGATCACCATCTGCGGTACACAACAAGCCAATAACGATCTGCTTCTTCCCCTTTTTGCCATCCCGGTTGTAACCAAAGGCGGCAAGTACATTCTCCATCCCTTCAAGATATGACGAGGTAACATCATAGAGCAGCAATTCAGGGCCAGCACCCGCCGAATTATGCTTGAACAACTGCGTCTCAATGCGCTCCTGATTCTCCATCAGCCATGCCAGGTTGGCGTACAGATCATCCTCTGTAAAGCGTTCTAATTCCAGTACATCACAGGCACCATACCTTGCAGCCATCCTGACCGCACCCAGGCGAGAACCTTGCCCGATCAATCGAGCCATTATCTGCCACAAGGCCAGCATTCCCTGGCGGGTACTGCCCAGCGCCTTACTGATACCGAGTCTGTCGGCCAGCATTTTGAGCGCAAACACCACACCAACACGAAGGCCTTCATGAAGCTCAACATCTTCGACATGCAACAGGGCCGCCAAATTGTCTTTGTACTTCAGGGCAAGTTTAATGGCGGCAATTTCACCTTCTGAACATTTTGAAATTTTGCCCAGAGTGCGATTCTTCACCTTGCCATCTTCACGATAGGATTCGCGAAAAAGATAGCGCTGGTAGGTTTTTCCGTTGATGGTGGTCTTGCTGGAGTCGATATACATTGTGACTATATGATAATTTTATTAACTGCTTTAAAATATGACATAACAATTAATATTTCAAATATTTTAGTGACTACATTTTTCGCTAATTTTCCTTGTAAAAATACAGCTTATAAGGAGTTAACGAAAAAAGGGCCTGAAACTTCCGTTCAAATATCGGTTTATCAAGTAATTCCACAAAAGCGGTATCCGTATCCTCTAAATATTTTACGCTCATAAACCAAAAAAAATATTAACCATTGTTAATTATAAAAAAAAGCATATACTTCAGTTGAGAATCATTACCGACAAAGCACTCTTTAGGAACCACTCAACCATCAAGATTTTACATTCTCCGTCTGACCACACTTGAGCCTTACCCTCTTTTCGACTATTGCGTTGACCACCTTATACCCTTGATTTAAAAGCTTTTGTATTGCACCACTTTCGCAAGCAAGAAGTTCCTTCCAAAAAAAACGCATTTGAATACCATTGTTAATTATAAAAAAAAGCATATACTTCAGTTGCGCATCATTACCGACAAAGCACTCTTCAGGAACAACTCAACCATCAAGATTTTACATTCTCCGTCTGACCACACTTGAGCCTTACCCTCTTTTCGATTATTGCGTTGACCACCTTATACCCTTGATTTAAAAGCTTTTGTATTGCACCACTTTCGCAAGCAAGAAGTTCCTTCCAAAAAAAACGCATTGGACATTGCAATATTGAACGGAAAGCGACATAGCGTTGGGATGTCCAAAAATTTCTGCTAACAACCATACATGGAGGTGTCAGTCAAAATGAATGGGTTTGATACCACGTAAAGATTGGATGTTTCAGGAATTTTCTGCAAAACAATCAAACAAGGGCAATGATATGAAAAACAAAAAAATGTTTTCACTACTGGTCGCTGCGGTACTGTTTGTTTCCGGTACAGCTTATTCTGGCCCACAAACGGATAATTCGCAACTTGCGCCACAATCGGTGAGAGCAGGGGTGGGGCAACCTCAAGCTGTAGCAGAGATGCAGGTCATTGAAAAAATTGCACCCGATAGCGAAAAATTTCCGGTTAACAGGCCATTCTTGTGTCCTAATCCTCCTTTGACGATTACTGAGATACATCAACTGCCCTATGTCAGCAGACATAATCCGGCAGATTTTCCACCTTCCTGGTCTTCTTTTCCCTTGACCGGGTACAATGGAACTCTACCAAACAAATTTTTTCTGGATACCTTCGCCTGGAAGACACGGCCCTGTTGCCAATTCATAAGTGGCACACTGACCATATACTATCAACCCATCCAGGGCGGACATGGGGATAACTCTTCCCAGGCAGGTGATGCGGGGAATGACAGTTGGTTTATTTACAAGAATGGGACTGCACAGGCAGGTGGATTTCTTTATTCCGCCACCACTCCTCCCTATAAATTTGCAGCAGGTTCAGGGCCCTATACCAAGGTAATAAACCTGACCGCTGCCATGGTGGATTGCAACCGATTGAGCTTCGGTGTTCAGGATGATACAAAAGTGATATGGGCAAAAATCAATCTCACCTACTGCTGTGTGACTGAGGGGTGTGGAAAAAATTAATTTTACCCGGCCGCTCGAGAGGCTTTGAGTGCGAAGAGGGGGAAGAAAACATTGATGCAGCGGGGGTAGAGAATTCCCCGCTGCACTTCTCCAGTGAACCAAGCAGCACCACTGCTTCCGACAATCAGCTTCCGATATACTCCTTCAGTATCTTGCTGTATGCCGACTGGCGAAGCCGGCGTATGGCCTTCTCCTTGATCTGGCGAACACGTTCGCGCGTCAGACGAAACTTTTCACCAATCTCTTCGAGGGTCAGCGGGTTATCCATGCCGATTCCAAAGTAGGACTTGATGACGTCAGCTTCGCGCGGTGCAAGGACAGAGAGGGAGCGTTCGACCTCAAGGGTGAGTGAGTCGCGGTTGAGGCCGTAATCGGGCAGATGGCCGTCGTTCTGCAGCACATCAAGCAGTCGGTTATCATCACCCTGGGCAAAGGGGGCATCGACAGAAACATGGCGTCCGGCTATTTTCAGCGTATCGGCGACATCCTGCGAATCCATTTCAAGCAAGGTGGCCAACTCCCTTGTATTCGGGTCACGCTCAAATTCCTGCTCCAATTGGCTGTAGGCCTTGCTGATCTTGTTCAGCGTTCCCACCCTGTTCAGCGGCAGCCTTACAATTCGCGACTGTTCGGCCAGAGCCTGAAGAATGGACTGACGAATCCACCATACGGCATAGGAGATAAACTTGAAGCCACGGGTTTCATCAAACCTTTTGGCGGCCTTGATCAGACCAAGGTTTCCCTCATTGATCAGGTCACCCAGAGTCAGACCCTGATTCTGATACTGTTTGGCAACAGAAACCACAAAGCGCAGGTTACCCTTGATCAGCTTGTCGAGAGCGCGTTTAGCCCTCTTGTATTCGATCGTGTCGACCGGCATATCAAAACCCTCCTTGATCGCCTTGGTCAGCTTGACCTCATCATCGGCTGTCAACAAGTCATATTTGCCTATCTCCTGCAAATAACGATCGAGAGAGAGGCTCTCACGATTGGTTATCTGTTTGCTTATTTTAAGCTGCCTCATCTATTGCGTCTCCTTTCGAACTTCAGCGTTTTAAACTTTTCCCGACAAATAGCAGAATGCATGATAAACAGGAAAAGTCGGAAGATATCATTTCTTGATGACTAAACCCAATGCAAAATTGTTTCTCTTCCCGCATCGCCCTGCACTCAAGCATAGTCAACCTTGACCGGAATCCCCGCACTGCTCAATCACCGAGAACAGAAAGATTGCTGTTTAGTTTTTCGAGATTACCCTCTGCCTCCCTCAGTTTTTCACGCTCCCTGGCAATAACATCAGGCGGCGCATTGTCCGCAAACCCGCCGCTTGCCAATTTCTTCTGAATCGAACTGACATAGGAGGAGATATTGGCTATCTCTTTCTGCAGCCTTGCACGCTCTTTTTCAAACGATATCAACCCCTCAAGCAGCACAAATAGTTCATTGCCCTCAACCACAGAACCTGCGGCATGACCTGGACGATAGGTATCAACCATGAGTTGCGGAATGCACTGACCAAGCGCGGCAATGAGCGGAAGATTGGTTGCAATGAGCAATCGATCCTCCTCACTGCCCGGCCTGAAAAGAACCTCTGCCCGGCTGCTGTGAGGAACACCGAAGAGCGAACGAAGGCTTCTGACCTCGGCCACCAGCTTCTGTATCAGGGAAAAACCACGGAGATCGGCTCCTGCAAGTTCACTGTCGGAAAGAGGCATCAAAGAAAGGGCTACACTCTCATCCGCCGAACGCGGAAGAACCTGATGCCATATCTCATCGGTAATAAAAGGCATCACCGGATGCAGCGCCTTCAGGGTACCCTCAAGCACACATACGGCAAGGCATACGGTCTGCTGGGCCTCCTCTCTGGTCAAATCACCCGAAAGCCTCACCTTCAGCGCCTCCAGATACCAGTCGCAATAGTCGCGCCAAAAAAAGTCGTAGAGATTTTTGACAATATCATTGACCCTGAACTGCGTAAAAGCGGTATGATAGCGCTCAAGCATGCTGTGATATCCGGCCAGAAGCCACTGCCCGGCCAGATCACCGGAAACGGAACGGGGATCGAAGTTGCGATAGATGGCTGAAAACTCTTCATGGTCGCGGAAATATTTCTCTCGCTGCATAAAAACCAGTCGGGAGGCGTTCCATATCTTGGTGGCAAAATTCCGCCCAAGTTCACACTTTTCCTCACCGAAGAGCACATCCTGACCGAGAGGAGCGATGTAGATAATGGTGAAGCGCAGGGCATCGGTGCCGTATGTATCCATCACCTTGATGGGGTCGGGTGAATTGCCAAGCGACTTTGAGAGCTTGCGCCCCTTCATGTCACGGATAATGCTGGTAAAATAGACATCACGAAAGGGAACCGCTCCCTTGAAATAGAGCCCGGCCATAACCATTCTCGCAACCCAGAAAAAGATGATATCCGGGCCTGTCACCAGCGTATCGGTAGGATAGAAAGCCCTGAGATTTTCATTATCACTCTGTTTGTCTGTCCAGCCAAGCGTTGTCAGCGGCCAGAGCCATGAAGAGAACCAGGTATCGAGCACATCATCGTCCTGCACCAGTTTGTCGGTACCGGCAAGATGACAGGCCTCCTCATAAGATGCTGCAACCCATACCTTGCCCTCGCTATCGTACCAGGCCGGAATGCGATGCCCCCACCAGAGTTGACGGGAGATGCACCAGTCACGGATATTGCCCATCCAGTGGCGGTAGGTGTTGATCCAGTGCGGGGGGTGAAAGCGTATTTCGCCATCATTGACAACCTGCAAAGCCGATTCAGCCAAAGGCTTCATCTTGACAAACCACTGCTCGGAGAGATAGGGCTCAACCACCACGTCGGCCCGTTCAGAGTATCCAACGTTGTGCTCATACTCCTCAACACGGAGCAGATTGCCAAGCTCTTCGAGATCGACAAGAATTTTTTCGCGGGCAACGAAGCGATCCATGCCGCCATAGCCGAACTCATCAGTCATTTTGCCATCTTTGCCGACGACCGAAAGAATGGGAAGATTATGGCGTTTGGCAACCTCATAGTCGTTGGCATCATGTGCCGGAGTGATTTTCAGCGCACCGGTACCAAACTCAATATCAACATAGTCGTCAGCAATAATGGGAATATATCGTCCCGCAATCGGCACAACGGCAAGCTCGCCGACAAGAGCGGCATAACGCGGATCATTGGGATTGACGGCAATGGCAACGTCGGCAAGAATCGTTTCAGGCCTGACGGTGGCAATGGTAATGAATTGTCCAGGATGGCTGACGAGGGCATACTGCAGATAGACCAGGCTGTCCCTGCGCGTCTTCATGATGACCTCTTCATCAGAGAGCGCCGTCTGTGAAACGGGGCACCAGTTGATGATACGGGTTCCGCGATAGATCAGTCCGTCACGGTAGAGGGTGATGAAGGCGTTGATGACCGCTTTTGAGGCACCCTCATCCATGGTAAAGAGGTTTCGCCGCCAGTCACAGGAGATGCCGAGCCGTCGAAGTTGCCGCAAAATGAGGTCCCCGTACTCCTCCCTCCACTGCCAGACATGGCCGAGGAACTCCTTGCGTCCAAGGTCGTGGCGGGTAATCCCCTCTTTTTTCAGCTTGCGCTCGACCACCGTCTGCGTTGCAATACCTGCATGGTCGGTACCGGGAAGCCACAAAGCCTCTTTTCCGGTCATACGACTATAGCGAATAAAAATATCCTGCAACGTATGGTTCAGCACATGGCCAAGCGTCAGGCTTCCGGTCACATTGGGCGGGGGCATGAGCACGGTATAGGGCTCTTTGCCCCCCTCCAGCACACGGGAGCTTTCGGCATGGAAACTGCCAATCGACTCCCAGTGTGCACTTCCCCACCGCTCTTCGACATCGTGATGATTATAGCTTTTTTCCAGATTGAATACTTCGGTCTGATCGGTCATGATAACATCGGTCGGGGTTAGTCCTTCTTTTCAGGGATTGGACGTTTCTGGAAAATGGCATCAATAATGCCGTACTCAAGCGCCTCCGTAGCATTCATCCAGCGATCCCTCTCCGAATCTTCCCGGATCTGACGAACATCCTTACCGGTATGGCTGGCAAGCAGTTCGTCGAGCAGCGTGCGGATCTTCTCTATCTCCCGTGCCTGGATAACAATATCAGTCTCCTGTCCATGAGCACCACCCGAGGGCTGATGAATCATGATTCTTGAATGGGGAAGCGATGCCCGCTTGCCTTTTGCGCCACTGGCAAGAAGAAATGCTCCCATGCTTGCCGCCATGCCGACACAAACGGTCGAGACTTCGGGACGGATATACTGCATGGTGTCGTAGATGCCAAGACCGGCAGAAACACTGCCCCCGGGAGAGTTGACATAGATAAAGATATCGCGCTCGGGATCTTCAGATTCAAGAAAAATAAGCTGCGCCATGATGAGCCCCGCCACATGCTCATCAATGCCACTGCCAAGAAAAATAATGCGTTCACGCAAAAGCCGTGAAAAAATATCGAACGCCCGCTCGCCGCGCCCCGAAGTCTCTATAACCATAGGCACAAGAGTGTTGGTAATCCCCTCCTCTATCGCCCCTGAATACATTTTTCTGGCATGATGCTCAAAACCGAAATTAATATTTGCCATAGCTGCCCTGTCGTTTGAATTTGGTAAGTCGTCTCCTAAAATAAAGAATTCCGCTTCCAATTAGCAAAAAAGGATGCTTTCCACCAACATGGAGGGCCGGGAAAAGTGTATCCGTTTTTCTATATTGGTTTTCAATACAACCAAAACATTGTGGAACATGCAGGTACGCCTCATCTCGGTCACCTCTCCGCTCATCGAGGTTGACCGTCAGCCTCTCTCTCCCGAAGGACTTATCGCCTATTGCGCACGGGTATCAAGCCCTCATCAGGAGACTCCCGACTATGAAAAGCTGCTCGCCTTCTGTATAGCGCACAAACACTGGAGCGTTTTTGAAATGGTGGATATGACGGTTGAAATAGTGACCTCCAGAGCCATTTCGCCACAAATTCTCCGCCATAAAAGTTTTCAATTCCAGGAGTTTTCACAGCGCTACGCCAAAGCGCAAGAGATCGAGCGATACGAATCAAGACGCCAGGACAGCAAAAACCGGCAAAATTCGCTGAACGACCTTGACGATGCGACAAAAAAATGGTTTGATGACGAGCAGGAACGCATCGCCCGGCTGACGCTTGAAGCCTACAACAAGGCTCTCGAGAAGGGCATTGCCAAAGAGTGCGCCAGAGTACTGCTGCCGATGGGTACCCAAACAAAACTCTACATGAAGGGGTCAGTGAGAAGCTGGATACACTATCTGGAGGTGCGAACCGATAAAAGCACACAACAGGAACACCAGGAAATTGCACTTGAAATCAAAAAAATTTTCATGGCACAATTCCCTGTTACAGCCTCTGCGCTCGCCTGGAGCTAAACCTTCAGCATGGCAAGCAGGGTGACCAGCTCACTTTTCAGATCGCGGCGATGGATGATACGATCAAGAAAACCGTGTTCAAGCAGAAATTCGGCTCGCTGGAACCCTTCAGGCAGATCCCTTTTGATGGTATCGCGGATCACCCTGGGGCCTGCAAACCCGATAAGGGCTTTCGGTTCGCTGATATTGATGTCACCAAGCATGGCAAAGGAGGCGCTGATACCGCCCATGGTCGGGTCAGTCATCAGGGAGATAAAGGGCAGCTTTTTTTCGCTCAGCCGGGTCAGTCGCGCGGCTGTCTTGGCCATCTGCATGAGACTGAAAGCACCCTCCATCATCCTCGCTCCGCCCGACTGCGAAATCACCAGAAGGGGAGCGTCAAGCTGGAGTGACTTGTCGATGGCACGAGCTATTTTTTCACCGACAACAGAGCCCATTGAACCACCGATAAAGCCAAAATCCATCGCTGAAACAACAAGGGGGCTTCCTCCAATTTCTCCGTATGCATTGCGACAGGCTTCAGTTTTTCCGCTCTTTTCAATAGTATCATGCACCCTGTCAGGATATTTTTTCGTATCGACAAAGCCGAGCGGATCAGCCGAACGAAGGTTATCAGCAAACTCGGAATACTTGTCGTCGTCAAAGAGAATCGAGAAATACTTGTAGGGGGATATTCTGAAATGGTGACTGCACTCTGCACAGGTAAAGAAATGATCTTCAAACTGTTTTTTATGAAGCATCGCTCCACACTTTTCACATTTCCACCACAACCCCTCCGGCATATCACGCTTTTCGGTCGGACGTATTGAGGGTTTTATCCGTTTGAACCAGGCCATTTTCAAAATGATGTGTAAAGGTTATACATTAAAGCTCAAGATAGGAAGTCCGCATGAGAATCTCAAAAGCAACCCCAAGAAAGAGCCCTTATCATCAGGTTTATGAACCAGGAGCACCGCCCTTGTTGAACGCCCGAATCATTATTTGCCTAACCGCACTTCTTGCGCTCCTCCTGCCGGGAGTGATGGCACCTGCTGAAAGCGCGGCCTCGCCAGCCACCCCGACCCTTGTCTATCCCGACACACTGAAACTGCCCATGCGCCGCTATGCACTTCGCCATGCCATGAGACCAGCAAGAAAAACCGTAGGCCTTGCCCTTTCGGGCGGCGGTGCAAACGCTCTGTCGCAAATAGGCGTCCTCAAAGCCCTTGATGACGCGGGAGTTCCCATTGACTTTATTGCAGGCACAAGCATGGGGGCAATTATCGGAGGACTCTACAGTTGTGGTTACAGCCCGGATGAACTTGAAGAGATCGCCCAGAGACTGCCCTGGCAATCCATGATTTCGCTCCATGACGATTACTCACGCTCAAACATCTTTCTTGAGCAGCAAAAAATCCGCGACCGGGCATCTATCGCAATCCGTTTCGACAAACTGAAGCTTTTGATTCCAAAATCGCTGAATTCTGCCCAGGAGCTGACAGCAACTCTCGATCTTCTGGCTTTAAACAGTCTTTACAAGGCCTCCGGCAATTTTTCAACCTTTCCCGTCAATTTCAGGGCTGTAACAACCGACCTTATCTCAGGAAGGCGTATCACGCTGACCTCCGGTTCTCTCTCGGAAGCAATACGGGCAAGCAGCACCGTCCCGATTCTTTTTGCACCGATCCTGCGGGACGGCTATCAACTGGTTGACGGTGGACTTGTCGCAAATCTTCCGGTTGATGAACTTGAGAGCATCAACGCACGCTATAAAATTGCAGTCGATACACATGGCAGCATGTATGCAACCGGAGGGGAACTTGATCTTCCCTGGAAGGCCGCCGATCAAGCCATGACCATTCTGACAAAAATACAGTATCCTGACCAATTGGCAAAAGCCGACATTGTCATCACTCCCGACCTCAGTGAACACAAGGCAACCGACTTTTCAGACATCAAAAATCTCGTGCGCGCAGGATATGCCAAAGGAAAGCTTCTTGCCGAAACCATAAAACGCAGCATCGAAGAGAAGGGTCACCGCAGCATTCCAATCGGAAACTATGCAAAAAACATTCACTTTGCCCAGGAACGTCCGGAATTCAGGGAGCACTACCTTGTTGTTTCGGCTCTTGTCCGTAATGCAACAGAGCTCGACCAGACCCTTCGGGAACTGCTCGAAACAGATCTCTTCACCAGTGTCTACGCTGAGGTGGATAACAGACACAAAACGATCGTATTTCACCTTGAGCCGCTCCCGGCAATACAAAAAGTAACGGTTAACGGGGGGCCGCCCGATACCCTTTCTCAAGAAGAGATCGAATCCTGTTTCCAGCCGATCATGAAAACGCTCTCGACCAATGCCGCTGGCACAAGAGCTCTCGAAGCACTGGTCAATACATATCGAAAAAAAGGGTACAGCCTTGTGACGATTGAAACCACGTCAATGGAGGGCAACACACTCCAGGTAACGGTTTCATCAGGAAAGCCAGACACCATTGCGATACGCCAGGACAAAAAAATCACCGGAATAACTCCTGTTGAGCGGGAAATAAAAATCGACACAACACGTGCGCTCAACATCCGGCATGCCGAAGAGTCTGTTGATAATCTCTACGAAACAGGAGTCTTCAGCCGCGTATCCATTTTTGAAGACTCCCCTGCGCTCTCCACGCCCGATGGACGCACGCTTCTCAAATTTTCTCTCGAAGAAAAAACCTCGTCAGTTCTTCGGCTTGGATTGCGTTATGATGAAACAAATAACGCACAGTTTCTTCTTGATGTCAGAAACGAAAATCTCGGAGGAACCACAAGCTCAATCGGTGGCTGGATGAAAACAGGCCGAAAAAGCAACTTGCTGAACCTTGAGTTCAATATGCCGCGCATCGGACCCTCACACCTGACGATGTCCTCACGACTCTTTTATGATCAGCATACTTTTGAAAACCGCAACAGAGAGGGCGAAACAAGAAATTACGGCATACAAAAATATGGTTTCAGCCCGGCATTTGGTATAAGAATTCGGAAAAACGGACAACTTGTTGCTGACTTGACCCTGCAGAATGCACAATCCTATGCCGAAAGGGGCGCAGGCACCGCACTGAAGACCGCAACAACCAATATGCTCTCCATCGGTACACAATTTACCCTTGACTCAAGAGACAACTCATTGATTCCTACGACCGGAACCTATACAAACTTCCGTTATTCGATGACCCCGGCAGTGCTCGACAGTCACGATATTTTCTGGCAAATATCAGGTAACCACGAAGAAAATATACGGCTTGGAAAAAAAACCATATTGCAGCTTTCGGGTCTCTTCGGTCTGAGCAGCAACAACCTGCCCCTTTCCGAGAAATTTTTTCTCGGTGGAGCGGGAACATCCTGGAGCCAGCGCTTTATAGGATTGAAAGAAAACCAGCTTCCATGCGAAAACATGGTTGCCGCAGGAGTACAGTTGAGCTACAAGCCCTCCTATGCCATTCTTTTTCCGCTCTCGCTGCTCCTGCACTACAATGTCGGGAACGTCTGGAAAGAGCTGGACGATATCTCTTCGAGGCGCATTATTCACGGCATTGGAACCAGTATGATATGGGAAACCCCTCTCGGTCCGACAAGATTGACTGTTTCAAAAGCCTTCACCTTTCCCCATGAGGCTTCCGATATAGAGCAAACATCGTTAAGATTTTCAGATACAATCATTTATTTCAGTATCGGCCATAACTTTTGAGCAAAACTTTTTTGTATTTTCACGAAAAGGAACGCTCACGTGGCCACATCAGACCAGAAAACATGCTCATGACAGAGGAATCGGACAACGTTGACAGGCAGAAAAAACTTCATATACTCGTCTGTAATGACGATGGTATTGAGGGCGAAGGCATTCATGTACTGGCGGCGGCGATGAAAAAAATCGGCAGGGTTACGGTTGTTGCGCCAGCCGAACCACACAGCGGAATGAGTCATGCCATGACGCTCGGCGTTCCATTGAGGATCAAGAAGTTCCTGAAAAATGGCCGTTTCTTTGGCTATACGGTCTCAGGAACTCCTGTAGACTGCATCAAGGTCGCCCTGAGTCATCTTCTGCCATCAAAACCGGATCTTATTGTCTCGGGCATAAACTATGGCAGCAACACCGCAATGAACACACTCTACTCAGGCACTGTCGCCGCTGCACTTGAAGGAGCCATCCAGGGAATTGCCTCGCTTGCCTTTTCGCTGACAACCTATGAACATGCCGACTTTACCTACGCAGCAAAATTTGCACGGAAACTGGCCAAAAAAGTACTTCTTGAGGGACTGCCGCCGGATACCATTCTCTCTGTCAATATTCCGAATGTCGCAGAGTCGCTGATTAGCGGCGTTGTCATTACCGAACAGGGTCGTTCACGCTGGGAAGAGTCGGCAATTGAACGAAACGATATGTTTGGCAACCCCTACTACTGGCTCAATGGAACACTGCGTCTGCTCGATGACACGCTGCACAAAGATGAATTTGCCATACGGCACAACTATGTGACCGTCACACCGCTCTGCTGTGACTTGACCAACCACACGCTTATCGGTGCACTTGAACAATGGAAACTGCAAAAATAAAAACGTGAACTCCTTTCTGCTCGAATACAAACAGATCCTGACAACGAAAAAAGGATTTTCAAAGCTTTTTCGTGACTATACCTCAGAGGGCTCCGAACGCACGGATTTGATCTCTGAATGTTTTCACCTCGATTACCTGAGAGAGGCGGATTACTATCGGCAGCTCGGATTACTTGGATCGAGAACATTCGACCGTGAAGCCCTTGTTCGGCTCCTCTCGAAACAAAACACACGCTACGGAGCCACAGAACGTCACCTCCGGGAGATTGAAAAACTCCGCTCTCCGCGATGCATGGCCATCGTTACCGGACAGCAACTCGGCCTCTTTACCGGGCCAATCTATACCATCTACAAAGCGCTGACTGCCATTATCTTTGCCGAACGACAGAAAGCTCTCTTTCCTGAATACGATTTTGTGCCAATATTCTGGCTTGAAGGTGAAGACCACGACTTCGACGAATCGGCTCACACCGCAATTTTTTCTGAAAACCAGGTTGTTCACTTCCGGCAGGAGCCCTACCGACGCGTAGCGGATCAGATGGTTGCCAACAGTTGCTTCGGCGAAGAGATTCACCATACCGTCGAGGAATTTCTCCGACTCCTGCCTGATTCCATCCACAAAGAGAGCGTCTCGACTATGCTCAGGGAGCACTATTATCAAGGAAATACCTTCGAGATGAGCTTTGCCGGCACCATGATGCGACTCTTCCGGGAACAGCCGCTGATTCTTCTCTCAAGCCAGGACAGCGAGTTCAAAAAGCTTTCATCAAAAATTTTTTTGAGAGAACTCGCCTCCGCACCCGCATCCTCCTATAATGTAATTGCACAAAGTTCACGCCTCGAACATCTCGGCTACAATGCGCAAACAAAACCAAGAGCCGTCAATCTTTTTCATATCAACCATCTTGGCCAGCGGCAAAAAATCGACCATCCGACGGAGGACTCCTTCTCAATTCTGCCCGAAAAGCAGTACTACTCAAAACACCAACTGCTTGAACTCTGTCAGGAACACCCTGAACAGTTCAGTCCCAACGTCGTCCTCAGGCCAATTATCCAGGATTTCATCCTGCCAACCTTTGCCTGCATTGCCGGACCTGGAGAGATCAGCTACCTTGCACAATACCGGAAAAATTACGAACACTTTGGCATAACCATGCCATTTATCATTCCCAGAGGAAGCTTTACACTTGTTGAACCGAAAATAAGCCGCATCATGGACAAACTGCTGCAGGTAATCGGCAAACCAGGCGTTTCGCGCAAACAAATCTACAATGCCGTATTCGGTGACATGCAGCAACTGAAAAAAAATGCGATTGGCATCGCTGAAAACCCTCAGCTTGAGGCCCATTTCGAAGAGGCAAAAATGGCAATCAACAGGGCTTTTGCCTCTCTTGAGCCGGTGCTGGCCAAAATAGACACCACTCTTGAACCGATGCTGGCCGCATCAAGCGCCCAATCGGCAAAAATTATCGAAAATATTGAGCAGAAAACATGGAAAGCCAGCCGACGCAAACACGAAGAGCTTCTGGAGCAGATACTGAAAGCAGAAACCGCATTTTTTCCAGAAGGATTACCTCAGGAACGGCTCATCAACATCTTTTATTTCCTTAACAAGTACGGCATGGAGCTGATCGACACCCTGAAGAATCTGCTGAGCGGACATGCAACTGAATCACATATCATTGTGGAGCTATAGGATCCGGTAGCCCTATTTGCCACACGTATTCTCACCCTCCTCCTTTTGCAGCAAATGACAGCAGTTGCAGACAAGGCTATGAAGCTCTGCTTGCGAGGCCTCTTCACAGATTTTTTTTACTGCCAACTCAATCTCCTTGCGGTAACTTTTGCTTTTCAGTGATTGCATCCCCCGCTTCTTGTGAATATACTGAGAGATTGCGGCAGGCGTCACACCAAGTTTTTTGGCCGCCTGCGATTGGGTTATGCCCGTTTTAACAAGTTCAATAGCAAGATCAGCCCTTATTTGAGGGAGATAGTACCAGACTGCTTTTTCACAGGGAAATATCACAAGAAAACACGTTTAAATGGACAGGGATGAAAAACCCCTGTTAAAAATTCAGGGAATAA
This sequence comes from uncultured Chlorobiaceae bacterium, assembly GCA_903851535.1. GTDB lineage: Bacteria > Bacteroidota > Chlorobiia > Chlorobiales > Chlorobiaceae > Chlorobium. The sequence goes on from CAINOO010000167.1 coordinate 33,663, forward strand.
CCGTCAGGATAAAATCTTTTTATAATTTCGATCACCTCTTCAAGACTATCCTCCAGATAGATGAACTCAAGATCGACAGGATGGATATAACCATTCTCACGGCACATCGTCTCCTCAATCCAGCGATACAATCCCTCCCAATAACTTTTCCCAATCAATATTACAGGAAAACGCTCACTTTTCCCTGTCTGTATCAACGTAACCGCTTCCATTACCTCATCAAGCGTGCCAAACCCACCCGGTAAAGCAATAAATGCCTGGGCATATTTCATGAACATCACCTTGCGGACAAAGAAATACTGAAAACTGATCAATTTATTATGATCAATATAGTTATTGGGTTCCTGCTGATTTGGAAGCTTGATATTGAAGCCTATTGAAGCCCCGCCGCCACTTTGGGCCCCCTTGTTTGCAGCCGCCATGACACCTGGCCCCCCTCCGGTGATCACCGAAAAGCCCTCAGCAGCAAGCAGGCGACCAAGCTTCTCGGCGATAATAAATTCAGGGCTATCAGCCTGAACCCTTGTAGAACCAAACACCGCAACCGCCGGATCTGCATCAGCCATCATCTCAAAACCACTGACAAACTCCGCCATGATCTTGAAAACCCGCCATCCGTCAGCCATGAAATCAGTTTCCCTGCCTGAACCAACACGCTGCACAGCGCCCCCGCCTGCACTCTCCTTATCTTTTTCGGGTGAACATCGATAAATGTCCATACACTCACATCCTCTCAATCATAAACTACAGTTCAAGAAAATTTCGGATGATTTTTTTACCCTCACTGGTCATAATGGATTCCGGATGAAACTGGACACCATAGAGCAGAAGATGCTCCGAATCCATCCCCATAATTACCCCATCTTCAGTCCACGCACGGATAACAAGAGTCTCAGGAAGAGTCTGGCGCTCCACAATGAGCGAATGATACCTCGTTGCCACAAACGGATTATCAACGCCAGTGAAAATTCCCCGGTTATCATGGTAAACCTGCGAGGTCTTGCCATGCATGATCGTGGCAGCACGCACCACCCTGCCACCCAAGGCAGCACCGATCGACTGATGCCCCAGGCAAACCCCGAGAAGAGGAATTTTACCCTTTACCGCATGAATCAGTGGTACCGATACACCGGCTTCAGTTGGAGTACCTGGCCCTGGTGAAATAACAATTTTTTCAGGGGCCAGCGCCACGATCTCCTCTACAGAAAGCTCGTCGTTGCGGTACACCTCAACGCTCTTCCCTGACTCTCCAATATATTGCACCAGATTATAGGTAAAAGAATCGTAATTATCGACAACAAGAATCATGCCTATCCATGCTTAAAAAATTAGACAAATAACCGCGATGAACTCTCCATGCCGGCAACAAAACGGAACATCAACTCGTAGCTGCTGCTCATCACAACCTGGCGACGCTCCATAACCCTTCTTGCTGTTTCAACAGCCTTTTCAACCTGATAGGGTTCAAAACCATCACTACCACCCCAGGAAAAAGAGGGCACCTCTTTTGGAGGAAATCCACCGCCAAAAATGTTTGCTCCTGTTCCCACAACGGTTCCCGTGTTGAACATCGAATTGATCGAGCACTTGCTGTGATCACCCATCAGCAGCCCGAGAAACTGCATGCCGGTCTTCTGTAATTGGCCATTGTGCAATAATGTTATCCGGCTGTAGTTATTTTTGAGATCACTCGTATTGGTGCCCGCACCAAGATTACACCATGATGAAATATAAGAGTGACCAAGAAAACCGTCATGCTGCTTGTTGACAAATGGCTCAATAAGGGAATCCTCGACCTCACCGCCAACTTTCGACGCAGTCCCGACAGTAACATTGCTGTAAAGTTTTGCACCGATTTTTACCCTCGACCATGGCGCAAGATAAACATTCTGCATCAGCACAGCCTGCGGATCAACAATAGCACCAGCACCGACGGCCACAAAACCATCGTCCGCATCGAGCACCGCACCAGCCCGGACAACAGCTCCAGGAGCAACATAAATATTAGAAGGGTTGACAAGAGCCACCGAAGAGTGGACATCACCCTCAACTCGTCCAAGCTCAAGCGTTTCAGCATCCTGCAAAAGCTCATCAGCATGAAATGCTATCATGTCCCAAAGATGCGCAAGAACGCGGAACCCCGTAACCATCTCGGTAACGAGCACTCCGGCAAGGGCTGATGTGTCAATAAGGTCTGGCAATAAACCATCGCCATCAACGATCAAGGCACCCGACACTCTTGCAAAAAGCAGGTCATCGCCCTGCATGTAAGCCGTACCCGGCTCAAAATCACCTTCGACCACCGCTCTGGAGGCGGCTTCATCAAAAACGATACGACCGTTAACCAGCAACACATCCTTCTCTTCGAGCCGGTTGACCACACTTTCGGGGTGCTGTTCAGCATAAAAGGGGGCCAGATAGCGGCGAAGATGCCACGTAAGCGTCACCTTTCCCCTGGTCGAAGACTCAAGCTTTTCCTGAAGGGAACGAAACCCGGTCCGAAGGGCATACACCGGCTTAAGGTTGACAAGAGGCTTCAGCTCCAGAACCCTGGTATCTTCAAAAACTATAACCTGCATTTTATAAGTGACGTATTATACTTTTTACCATTCTTTCTTCAATCTCACTCTATCCGTTTCCTTCAGGCAACCCTTGACAAAGGCAAATCAAAAAAAACGGAAGCTCCCTGCACCGTCAAAAGCTGACGTTCTGGACAAGATAAGAATAATCGAAAAAGATTTACAGTTTGATGCGGCGGCACTCTTCAACCGAAAAGCGAAGTCAACTGAGGATTTTGTTGAGTTCTTCAGGTCGTCTATACAGAAAAAGACGAGCTCTTCTGTTGAGGTAAACGCACTAAAGAAAGTTGTTGCATTCACTGGTGGAGTTGTGCTGTTTGACAGGCTGACTCCTGGGTGGCTGGAGCAAGTTATTTGGGGATGAGACCGTGGGCAAAGAAGCTGTAGTGGTGGTTGTGGACGACCATGATGGCGTTTGCGTTTGCAAGGAGGGCGCCTTTGTAGACTTCGCGGGGGTGGACGAGTGAGGCGTTGAGGGTGCCTTTGCTGACGAGTTCCATGCCGATGACTGCGTTTTTGGTGTTGAGGTAGAAGACGTGGGGTTCTTCGCTGGCGCGTTCGTGGAGGCCGATGGTGTGGCAGAGGTCTACGACCATTTCGGCTCCGGAGATGCTGCTTTGTTGAGCGATATGGCTTTTCAGCCATTCCCCGGAGGATGTTTTTTTATCCGCGTAGCGGTTGCCTTCTGGCAGCAGGGGCGGCAGTCGGCAGCGAGGGGAGCCAGTGCGTGGCTGACTGCCAGGCCCCGTTCTGGGCTGTATAGAGGGGACGCAAAAGATAAGGTGGCCCGCAACAACCAGACTTTTTGCAATGACGCTCCGCTCCTGTTTGCCGGAGACAGGGGATGGATTATGATGCGGCAAATGTAATGATGACCTATCCGCAGCGGTTTGCGTTGCGTGACCGGAGGGCTAATCCGGATTTTCTGGTGCGGGCAGTCCATCATGTTGATATTTTCGGAGAGATGAGGCGACAGAGCTGAGGGAATTTTATGGTTTTTTTATGCCTGATATCGGGCATTTTTGACGTTTTATTGTTGCCCTTGTGTTGCGTTCAGCCTTTAACTTATTTTTTTATATAAATTTATTTACATTGGGAGCACATAAACAGACGCGCGGCAGGCGAAATCACTTCACGTTGCACTCCAGCCACAGGAGAAGAAAAAAAAACGGGAACTTGCCCGATCTTTAACGCAACTGCACTTTTTCAATAATTCATTTAAAACGAATATATTAGAAGCATTATAGATGGATGCAGGTCTCTTCAGGAACGACAAAAAAAAGCACCCTGACGAACTTGAACCTATGATAATTTCTCCAATCCTTACCGAAAGAGAGCCGGACAGCATGATACATCAAAACTCAACTGTGACAGGCACCCTTGACACGATAGCAAAAAGCCACTGGAAAAGCCATCACTCTGCTGCAGGATATACCAAGTGGATGAGTGTGATTGATGCAAATATCATCCACACTTGGATTGAGGTTCATGGAGGGCAGGATATTATTCTCGACTTTATGGACAGCGAACTGTTGCAGCTTGTACTCACAGAATCGGCCCTCCTGAACACTCAGTTTCACATCCTGTTCGATCTGGCCCATATATCGAGCATCACCTTCGAATACAAACAGGCTATTACTGACCTCTTTTTTAACTGGAGCCCGATTCTCGGTGTCGTAGGTTTCTACAATATTGCTGACTCCATGCGCATAATCGTAGAAACTTTTGCAGCAATTGTTCCTGAAAAAATTTGCGTCATACTAACCGAAACCTTTGAAGAGGCCATTGAACATACCATCGCATTCAAGGCAGGAAATCATACACACACAGAATACTGCTCCGAAAAAAAAACAGCCGATCAAGTATTAAAAAAACGGTTTCTTGAGGCCATTGCACGAATCTCCTGGCTTGATATGCTTGACGAGCAAATAACGATGCCACCCTCTGACAACCACTATTATCCATTTTTCAAGGCAATAGACTCCTTGCGCTCCGATCTTGTAGCAAAGGAAGCAAAAAAAGAGAGTGAACTGCAACTGCTTAAAGAGGACTTTGAACATCGAATAACCCAGATGGTTATAAAAATAAACGCACAAACGGAGGTGAACAAAAAATCCACTCGCGACTTGGAAAACGAAATAGCCGCTCTTACAAGAAGAATTGCGAGTCAGGATATGGAACTGACAAAATTCTCCGCGATCATTACAGACAAGAAAAAGAGGTTGCTTGATCTTCTCGACAAGCTACGCTCACTGGAAATTGAGCCCGACGTTAAAAACGACATCACCA
>CAINOO010000168.1 GCA_903851535.1 uncultured Chlorobiaceae bacterium
CCGCTCCTCTGAACAAAACCATTTTTTATTCTCTCACCGCCACAAAGACGGATCGACCAGTGAGGTGGAGGTCTTCAGCACCATGATCGAGACAGCGGGAAAATCGCTGCTCTATGCCATTATTCACGATATCACTGAGCGCAAACGGCTGGAATCCATCACCGCATTTCGCCTCCGCCTCCTCAAAATGGCGGAGAACCACTCGGTTGAAGAGCTGCTGCGAACAACAATCGACGAAATCAAACGACTGACTGAAAGCCCGATTGGATTCTGCCACCTGCTCATGGATGATAAAACGCAGCCCTCGCTGGAGGTATGGTCAACCAACTCCATCGGAAACAGCGACCGGATGACGCGCTACAAGGATGATCAATCATCCCTGAACAAATCAGCTCTATGGGCCGACGCCCAGCTCGAGCACAAAGCGGCGATACACAACGACTACAAGGCGCTTATGGAGCAACGCGGCATAAGCAGTGAGCAACATGGCTTCTCCCGCACACTGGTTGTGCCAATCATGAAAGGCAAAGAGGTGACGGCACTCATGGGAGTGGGCAACAAGCAGTTTCTCTATAACGAAGATGATGTCCGATGGGTAAGTGCGCTTGCCTATATTGCCCGTGATGTCATCAATGGAAAACTTGCCCGATTACGGGAAAAAAAGACACTTGATGCACTGATCCAGTCCCAAAAAATGGAGATCGTAGGCCAGCTTACCGGTGGTATTGCCCACGACTTCAGCAACATGCTCTGTATCATTCTTGGATATACAGAAATGGCCCTCCATGATGTTGATCCGAAGCTGCCGCTTTATGCTGACCTTGAGGCCATCCACCATGCCGCAACCCGCTCTGCTGATCTCAGCCAGCAACTGCTTTCCTTTGCCCGAAACAAGGTCGTCACACCGAAAGTTCTTCCACTCAACAGCCTGATAGAAGGGATGATCACCCTGCTTCGCCGATTAATCGGCGAAAACATCACGCTCATCTGGATACCCGAGAGCAAACCTGCAATGGTTAAGATTGATCCGGTTCATCTCGACCAGATGCTGGTGAACCTCTGTGTCAATGCACGAGACGCCATGAAACAAGGTGGCCGCATCACCATCGAAACCAGCCTTATAGAGGTCAATCAGGCTGATTGCACTACTGGCCAAAACCGAAAGGAGCCTGGAAACTACGTCATGCTTTCCGTCACGGATAACGGCATCGGTATCGCCAAAAAAGATCTTCCCCATATTTTTGAACCATTTTTTACCACCAAGGAGGTCGGAAAGGGCAGCGGTCTTGGTCTTTCCATCATCCACAGCATTGTCAAACAGAACAACGGCTCCATCGAATGCGAAAGCGATCGAAAAAAAGGAAGCCGCTTCAAAATCTATCTGCCAAGACATGACGATGCTTGCGACTCAGCAGAGAGAGAACCACAACCTGAAACGTCGAACGACCATTGCAACGCAACAATACTCCTTGTTGAGGATGAACCCGATATTCTGTTACTCTGCGAGGAGATGTTTAAAGAAGAGGGCTACAGGGTACTTTCAGCCGTCACACCCCACGAGGCCCTCCAGCTTGCCGTGCAGCACAAGGATGAAATCAAGCTTCTCTTGAGCGATGTGGTACTGCCGGAGATGAATGGATGTGATCTCTACAAAAAGCTGTTGCCCACCATACCAAATCTTCTGGCGCTGTTTATGTCGGGCTACACCCCTGACATCATGGCCAGTCATAATCTCCTTGGCGGAAATATCAATTTTATTCAGAAACCTTTCCGCTTCAAATCGCTCTCCATTGCCGTGCGTGAAACCCTTGCCTCTGTTCCCTCCCCTGCATAAAAAAAGTTGCTTGCGACTTCAAAAAAAAGTATAAAATTGCTGGAATTACAAGCAAAAAGAATAGTTCGCTTTTAGCTGCAATAAGAGGTAATTTTGCGAATTATAGTCTCCACAAAATGAGCATACCATGCAGGGCGACAAAGACGGCAATACTTCCACCAGAAGCGAGGAAAAAAGAGAGGTTCATTCCGTTGTAACTCCGGAGCGCTTTTACCACGCCAGTGACAAGAGTAGTCATGATGCCTTCTTTGCAGGTCACAAAAGGTTTGCTGCCCTGTTTGAGGGTATGTTGGATGCCTGTGCCTACTGCCGGATAATATATGAACAGGGTGTCGCAGTTGATTTCATTCATGAAGCCATCAACCCTGCTTTTTCCAAACTCACTGGATTACATAATCTTGACGGACTGAAATCCTCCGAGGTTCTTCCCACTCTTCATACAACAACTCCCGAGCTTCTTGAACGATTTGCCAGGGTTGCCGAGAGCGGTATTGCTGACCGCTTTGAAATCTACATCGAGCCTCTTGATATTTGGATTGACATTTCGGCCGTCAGTTCAACACAAGGAGAGTTCTTCGCCGTCTTTGAAGATATCACGGCACGCAAGCAGGCAGAACAAAAACTGAGGACAAACGAAGAGCGATTCAGAAAAATGTTTGATAGTCATACCGCAATACAGCTTCTCATTGATCCCGAGAGAGGCAATATTGTTGATGCCAATCCCGCTGCAGCAAAATTTTACGGCTGGTCGGTTGAAGAACTCCGCCAGATGCAGATAGGGCAAATCAATATCCTGAAACCTGAAGAGGTTATAAAGAATATGGAGCGATGCAAATTGGCGCAACAAAACCATTTTGAATTTCGCCACCGAAAAAAAGATTGTTCAGTCTGTGATGTTGAGGTTTTCAGCAGCAATATTGACGTTGCCGGTGCTGCCGTTCTCTTTTCCATTATTCATGATGTCACCGAGCGCAAACGACTGGAAGCGATCTCAGCGTTCCGCTCTGGCCTGCACAAAATGGCGAAAAACCATTCTATAGCGGAACTGCTCCGGGCAACACTTGACGAAGCTGAGCAAAGGACAGAAAGCTCATTTGGATTCTGCCACCTGCTCATGGATAATTTTGCCGCACCAACTCAGGATGTGTGGTCAACCAACTCCATCAGAAAAGGCCCTGGAAAAAAGCCGCTCAAGAGAGTTCACCCGCATCTGAACACATCAGTGCTGTGGGCCGATGTGGTGCGAAAACGGAAAGCGGTGATTGAAAACGATTACAAGGCTCTCATACAGCAGGCCAACATACCCGAAGAGCATCCCGGCGTCACCCGTACACTGGTGGTTCCGATCATGAAAGGCAAGAGTGTGACCGCTGTTATGGGAGTAGGCAACAAACCCTTTCTCTATAACGAAGACGATATGCGATGGGTAAGCGAACTTGCCGAAATTGCTCGTGATGTCATTGACAGCAAGCTCATCAAAATAAAGGAAAAGAAGACACTTAACGCGCTGATACAGTCGCAGAAAATGGAAATTATCGGCCAACTTACCGGGGGAGTGGCACACGATTTCAGCAACATGCTTTGTGTCATTCTTGGATATACGGAAATGGCTCTTCAGGATGTTGTGCCTGAGTTGCCGCTCCATGCCGACCTTGAGGCCATCCACAATGCCGCAACCCGATCGGCCGATCTTAGCCAGAAACTGCTTGCCTTTGCGCGGAACAAGAGCGTCATACCAAAAATTCTTCCCCTCAACAGCATGGTGGAGGGGATGGTTACCCTGCTGCAACGGCTGATCGGCAAACATATCACTCTCACCTGGAACCCCGACAGCGAACCTGCGAAGGTAAGAATCGACCCGGTTCATCTCGACCAGATTCTTGCAAACCTCTGTGTCAATGCTCGCGACGCAATAGAGAAAAACGGTCGTATCACCATCGACACCAGCCACAGGCTTCTCAATCAGGCTGACTGCACCACTGACAACAACAGAAAGGTGCCCGGAGCGTATGTGATACTTTCCGTCACTGATAACGGCAGCGGTATCGCAAAAAAAGATCTCCCCCATATTTTCGAACCCTTCTTCACGACAAAAGCGGCTGGAAAGGGCACCGGTCTCGGGCTCTCGATCATCCACAGCATTGTCAAACAGAACCACGGTTATATCGAATGCGAAAGCGATCGAAAAAAAGGAACCTGCTTTACCGTTTATTTACCGAGATATGAAGGCGTTGATGAATCAACCGGGAACGCACCACAGCCCGAGCTCGATGCCAGCCATTCCAGGGCAACAATTCTCCTTGTTGAAGATGAACCCGATATCCTGCTCCTCTGCAGGGAGATGTTTGAGGATGAGGGCTATACGGTTTTTGCCGCCGCGACGCCCAATGAAGCCATTCAGCTTGCCGAGCAGCACAAGGAGAAAATCAACCTCCTCCTGAGTGATGTCGTGTTGCCGGAGATGACCGGATGCGATCTCTATAAAAAGCTGCTGCCAACCATCTCGGAACTCAAGGCGCTCTTTATGTCTGGCTACTCCCCTGACGTCATTGCCAGTCAAGGTCTCCTTGATGAAAAGATCGGTTTTATCCAGAAACCCTTCCGCTTCAAATCACTCTCCGCTGCCGTGCATGAAACCCTTTCCTCCCCCCCCTGCGAAAAAATAGTTGCAGCAAAGAGGGAAGCAATACGCTCACGACATCAAAATAGCAAGCCATTAAAACTCACCTGAACGCCAGTAAGCCGCTTCCTGAACTATGCTTTCAGCAGGAAGGCTCACGCTCCACCCGCAAAAGACCTCACCGTTGCAAAAAAACTTTTCCTAAATTTATTATATAAACAATATTAAAATCCTTATTTTTTATCAATAATCATATTTTTTTCCTTATTATAAGAGGGTTTTTAGGATTTGAGACAAAAAAACCGAAATTATAAAAACAACTCTTTTTTCTAAACAGGAACTGTGAACTATGGAACACTCATTACGTCCCCTTGGAACCGTCATGCAGCTTCTCGAAGAGCTCGGCCATGACGTCAGCTATGCCTATGATGATCTCGTTTTTGTTAATGATAATGACTTTTTGCTGCAGTTTGAAAACAGCGGGCCGGTTGTGAACCTCTTTTTCAACAAGAGCTGCCTGAAAACAGATGCCGATAACATTGAGCAGAGTATCATACCTGCTGCCGACAGAAAGGGGCTTTCGATTGTCAAAAAAGGGCACTACAGCCTGATCGCTCAAGCCGATGAAACCCTGCGAATAGAGTTTTTCGACAACTGAGACCGTTTTATTACCTTGGTGTTCGAAAAGCGTACCATCTCCCCGACGGGGTGAGGTGGTACGCGGTCAAATCAATCTCTATTGGCGTATGCATCATGAAATATTCGGAGGCAAAGCAGGGAAGAGTCTTTGTAATCAGGCTTGAAGATGGCGAAATTGTCCACGAAAAAATTGAGCAGTTCGTCAAAGATCATGCCATTGAGCGGGCCTCGCTGTTTGCCGTAGGCGGTGCTGACAGGGGAAGCTTGATTGTTGTCGGCCCTCAAGAGAGTCGTTCAAATCCGGTAAACCCAATGACTTTTGAACTCGACGACGCTCATGAAATCACGGGAAGTGGAACACTTTTTCCTGATGACAAGGGAAACCCCATACTCCACATGCATTTAGCTTGCGGAAGAGAGGAGAACACCATCACCGGCTGCATTCGTAACGGCGTAAAAGTATGGCAGGTGATGGAAATCATTCTGACGGAACTGCTTGAGAATACAGCAACCCGTCAGTATGATCCCAACACCGGCTTCAAACTGCTTCAACCCTGAAACGATGCCCGTTGTTGTGCCAACAACAGTGCTCTGCTGAACAGATCTTCTCCCGGGAAATGCGGACAATAATTATCGTCCGCTACGAGGTTTTTCTGCCCATTTTTTTGACGTACTCTTTGCCAGAGGCTTCGGTACCGGATGACCTGAATTACCCCGTCCCTGCTGCTTGGGGGCCTTCACCGGATTATGATCCATCAACGGAAAAGAGTGATCGTCGATAACCGGAATTTTTTTGGCTATCAGCTTTTCAATATCGCGCAGGTACTCTTTCTCTTCGGCATCACAAAAAGAGAGCGCAGTACCTTTGGCACCAGCCCTGCCCGTTCGTCCGATACGATGGACGTATGTTTCGGCAATATTGGGCATTTCAAAATTGATCACATACTCCAGATCATCAACATCAATACCACGTGCAGCAATATCGGTCGCAACCAGAACACGCGTCTTCTGTGCCTTGAAATTAACCAGCGCCCGCTGACGGGCATTTTGTGCCTTGTTGCCATGTATGGCCTCTGCCTTGATACTGTGCCTCTCAAGGACTTTTACTACTTTGTCGGCACCATGCTTGGTACGCGTAAAAACCAGTGCTGTTTTGATCTTCTGATCCCGTAAAATATCGACCAGCAGGCTGTTTTTATTTCCCTTATCGACAAAGTAGATCGATTGATTGATAATCTCAACCGTTGAGGAAACCGGCGTTACCGAAACCTTTGACGGGTTGTGCAGGATGGTAGCGGCAAGCCTGACAATTTCAGCAGGCATCGTGGCAGAAAAGAAGAGTGACTGCCTCTGCTTCGGCAGCAGTGCCAATAATTTTTTGATATCATGAATAAAACCCATATCGAGCATACGGTCAGCTTCATCGAGCACCAGTATTTCGACATGGCGTAAACTTAAAAAACCCTGGTTCAAAAGATCCAGCAGACGCCCCGGTGTAGCAATAACAATGTCAACACCGCGAATCAAGGCTGAGGTTTGCGGGTTCTGGTTGACACCGCCAAAAATAACCGTATTGGTCAAGCCGGTATGTCGGCCATAAGCATTAAAGCTCTCCCCGATCTGAATGGCCAGCTCACGAGTCGGGGTGACAATCAAGCTCCGTATTTTTCTTTTTTTATCATAAACCTTGTTTTCACTCAAGAGTTGCAGAATAGGAATGGCAAATGCTGCCGTTTTTCCCGTTCCTGTCTGTGCACAGCCAAGCAAATCTGTGCCTTGTAAAATAATGGGTATAGCTTCTGCCTGTATCGGTGTCGGAGTCGTATACCCCTCTTCCTGCAGTGCTTGTAAAATTGGATCAATGATGTTCAGTGCCTGAAATTCCATACGGTATGTAATTATTGAACTGTTCGTTATAAGAGAAAAAACCATGCATGACATGCGCTGCACGTCAAGCACGCTCGTCGGTAACACCTCGGACTTAACGTTCCCTCTTATAAAAAAGGGAGGTCCGGGTATCTGCAAAATGCGGGAATGTTAAGAGTTGTTAGCCGTAAAAAAGCGCTTTGTCGGGCGGAATGAATCGCTAACGGTACCACAAAATCAGATCGGTTCAATATAACGATTCCATTCGGATTACAGCATTTGCTTTGCAACAGGCAAAAAAAGATTGACGGCTGAACGGAAACCCCTTGCAGCACCGATTGCAATGCTTGCTGAATTCACCTATTTTCCATTACCAAAGAATCCATTCCTGAAGTATTCCTTAGCTTTGACCATGATCTTTATGTACGATACTGCCTGGTGGATAAGCGCCGCGACGGCTCTGGCCGCTGCCTCGATTCCGGCTTTCCTCAAACCGTTGAAAGCGTTGTATCTGCTGCTGGCCCTGGCACTATGGAGCGCAGCAGTAATCCGTATCGCCTTGATGCAGGGGGCCCTTGCAGCCCTTGCAGGAGGCGGAGTTTCGCTGCTCTGGGGCCTTCTGCTTATGCTCTTCTCACTCCTCTTTTCCGGAGTGCGACAGATGGCAAACAGACGCTACAATTGAGCAAAAACCCACTGCGGCACCTATTTCCAGGCACTTTTCATCTCTTCGTTGTTGAACAGATTTTTTGCGGTTTCGATGACCTGCACCATACCATTATCACGAATCTTTTTGTTATAATATATCAGCGTAGGGGTTGTAACAGATTAGACCGATAATGCTGACCAACTCATGATCTCTTCCTAAAATAAGTGCACGATGACGAAAACCATTTCCCCCGATACACTTCCAAAACGCACAAAAAAATCCCGTTTGGCCGTTTGGAGCCTGATTGTTGTTATCGTCTTGACTGTCTTTGCGCTTATCTTTGCCTTTTTTGTCTTTTCGACTTCCAATCCGACCAATCAAAATCGTCCAAACATCATCACGAGTACTGAAGAAAATTCCGGTACCAATACGGCTACCGAAGAAAACCACAGCACCAATACGTCAGTAACCTATCTGACAGAGAAGAATGATCCCATCGACATCACTCCCGTGTTCTGGGGCATGCTGTTGATCTTCTTTTCCGTTCTCTTTTTTGGACTGCGGAAAATGACAAACAATCGCTACGACTGAAGGGAAACCCACTGCGGCACATATTTCCAGGCACATTTCATCTCTTCGTTGTTTCTTCGCCAGAGGGGATCGTGCTGCTGAACCAACATCCAGAAGGAAGAGGAATGATTCAGATGTACCGTATGGCACAGCTCATGTACCATAATATAGCGGACAAGATGCTCCGGCAAAAAAAGAAGCTTGCTGTTCAGGGTGATTGAACGACGCGATGAACAACTCCCCCATCGGGAATGCTGCAGGCGAATACCTGAAGCATCATAACTGAAAGCATGCGCCGTAGCCAGTTTTTCAAGAGCGGGAAGGAGATGCACTTGAGCCCGGTGCTTCAGCCACGAACAGAGCAGCCTGCACGAAAGCGCGGTGTTGGCAACATCGCCTGAAACAAGCAACCGGTAGCCCGGTCGCTCAACCATCTCCACCTCCCCGATTCCGGTTTGCGTGTAAGCCACCGACCACGACTCAGCAAAGTCAGGAAATGCAATCATTGCGGGCAGCCCATTGTCAGAGAGATGTGGCGGGGTCTGGCGATGGGCATCAAATTTTGCTGTAACTTTTTTTATCCACTCCTCATGATGATGCAACAGCAATGCAATCCTGTTGTTATCAAATCCGGGAGGAACAACCACCACAAGGCCGCCATGCGGCGTCATTTTCAGACGGGCCGACTTCGCCCTCGGATTCACCTTGAGCGTATAGGGAAACGGGGCAATCCCGTCAGGGGCCTCATGATGCGTTTTCATGCCATAATGTACTGAAGAGTATCATTAACAATGCAGGCCAGGCAGAACAAAATCAGCTTCAGCCAAGCGCAATCCGCAAATCATCAATAAGGTCATCTCCATCTTCAATACCGATCGAAAGCCTGATAATGGTATCGGTGATCCCTGCCGCCTCACGATGATCATGATCCATCGAAGCGTGGCTCATGGTGGCCGGATGCTCAATCAGCGACTCCACACCGCCGAGACTTTCAGCAAGTGCAAAAAGCTTTGTTCCCGTCAAAACCCGGTTAACATCCTCAATGGTACCATCAAGCTCAAAAGAGACCATGCCGCCAAAACTCAGTTGCTGCTTTTTAGCCAACTCATGCTGCGGATGTGCAGGAAGACCAGGGTAAAAAACCCTCTTCACTTTAGGGTGCTGCTCCAGATACTCCGCCACAGCCTGTGCATTACGCTCATGCTCCCTCATGCGCACCACCAGCGTCTTGATACCGCGAAGCACCAGCCAGCAGTCGAACGGCTGAGCGCAAGTACCAAGGGCATTGACGATAAACTTCAGGCGCGCATCAAGATCATCACTGTTGGAGAGCACAGCCCCGCCAACCACATCGGAATGGCCATTCAGGTACTTGGTGGTCGAATGCACCACAATGTCGGCTCCAAGTTCGAAGGGCTTCTGACCGTAAGGCGAGAGAAAAGTATTATCAACAATGGTCAAGAGTCCCCTCTCTTTTGCAAGTGCTGCGATCTCCGCAATATCGACCAGGTTCAACAGAGGATTGGATGGAGTTTCAACCCATACCGCCTTCGTCTGCTCATTCACATAAGCCAGCATGTTGGCGGCATTCTGAAGGTTCACAAAATGCACCTTGATGCCAAAATGCTCCTCCACTGTCTTCATCAGCCGCGAGGTACCGCCATAGCAGTCATCAGTACAAATGATCTCGTCGCCGGATTTAAAGATATTGAGGGTAGAGGTAATCGCCGCCATGCCAGTCGTTACCGCAACAGCAAAAGAGCACCCCTCAAGGGCGCAGAGGTTATCTTCGAGCGCCTTGCGTGTCGGGTTACCGCTCCGGGTATAATCAAATCCCCGATGCTTTCCGATATCCTCGAACACAAAGGTCGAACTCTGATAAATCGGGGTCATAATGGCACCATAAGCCTTGTCGGGGCCTACTCCGGCATGAATCGTATCAGTCTGAAAACTCATGAATAGCTCGTTTTTAAAATTAATGATACACAAAATAAAAAAACCTCTTCCCTGATGAGCATGGAAGAGGTTTTTAACGGAACTCTGTTTCTACTATGGCACGGGCAAAAAGGCACCATACCTGTTTTGAAAAGAGAAGCAAAAAAGCTCTTTTTCACGCATCGTTCTTCTGCTTCACCGGCAACAATACCCGATACATAGAGCGCAAAAGTAGAATGTGGCACCGTGTTCCGTTATTAAACAGAATCGGTTGTCAAGGCTTCACCGGGTCTATTCCCTCAGCCTTTCTTGATGACCAACAAAAAATGGATTAAAGAACATTGTAACGATTGTTAAGGTAAGATTTCAGAGGCAATAATGCAAATATGGCGCGACTCAAAAAAATATGAGTAAATTGCTGTCGTCGTGTTGAACGGCAGTTGCCGCTGCACACCTGGCAGGAGATAACTTGATTGCTCCTGTTGAGAGAGTTGCTCGAAAACACAAGCAAAAAAAAGCCCATGTCGTTTTATTCAGAATTTGCCTTTTGCTATGAGCAGCTCTTCCCCTTTCGTGAGGAGGTCTACCTCTTTCTGCGTGAACATGCCGCTTCACCGGGAAGCACAGTGCTCGACGCCGGATGCGGGCCAGGTCACTATTGCCGCCGCTTTCAGCAAGAGGGCTTCCGCCCGACAGGAATTGATCTTGACCCGGAGATGATTGCTGCGGCTGTAGCAACCTCCCCGGCGATAGCATTTCATGCAATGGACATTGCCGAACTGGCCACCCTGAAGCAATCGTTCCGCCTTATCTATTCCATCGGTAATGTTGTCGCCCATCTTTCGCCTGACCGCTTTTCCGCCTTTCTCTGCCAGGTTCATGCGGCTCTTGAACCCGGTGGCTGCTGGATCTTTCAAACCGTCAACTGGGATTATCTTCTCAGCTTCACCGAATACTCTTTTCCACTCAAAACCGTTGGCGACCCTTCACTCTCCTTTCATCGTCGCTATCTCGATATTTCGCCCGAGCAGACAATTTTTGACGTGGAGCTGACGGCTGAAGAGCGGGTGATTTTCAATGAGCAGACAACACTCTATCCCCTCACCGCCAAAAGCTTCCTTCAAAAGCATGAGGCTGCGGGCTTCTGTATGGAGGGCACCTACGGAGGATTCGATAAAACACCATACAGCCAGGAGCAGAACTCCGGACTCATCATGGTGTTGACGAAACATTGAGATGATACTCACCCCATTTGCTCGGCAATTTCAGAAAATCTCATTACCTTTACACAAAATACCTGCCATCATAAGAGTTGGAGCATACGATGAAATTCAGCGTAACAATCAATCGGGATGAAGATGGTATCTGGATTGTGGAGTGCCCGAGCATTCCCGGTTGTGTCAGTCAGGGAGAGACAAGAACGACCCTGCCATCTTACCCGAGCTTCCGATATTTCAAAATCATGTAGGTCGGATAGGTCAAGCCTGAAATAACCTGATCGCTTGCCGGAAAATCCGTGTGTTCTTCAAACAGCTCAAGCGCGGCTGATTGCAGCACCGATGGTGACAAATAGTCCATCATGGTATGGCCGTTCTCAATCAATTTTATCGACTTGTTAAAGATGTACGAGGTAACCTTTCTTTTGGCATAATAGTCGGAAGCACCATCGTTAATATAACTTTCAAGCAGATTACGAAACGGGTGTTTGGCCAGAATGGCAACGAGACCGCCTGGTTTAGCCACACGAATCATCTCCAGAATCGATTGCGCCACCTCTTCGGTATGCTGGATTGCATAGAGACTGGTCACCATATCAAACATATCAGCTCCATAGGGGATAGTCTCCATAGAGGCATGAACAAAAATTCCGCACCCTCTCTCCTGCGCCATTGTAATCTCCTTTTCCGAGACATCCATACCATACACCACAGCTCCCTGCGAAGCATAGTAGGCCCCGTCATGACCTGACCCGCATCCAACATCAAGCAGAAGCTTCCCTTTCAACGGAGGCAATTCGGAATAAAAATGGTTTCTAGTCTTTTGCTCCAGATCCTCCGTGCCCGATGCATACTCTTTGGCAAATTGATCATACTCTTCCATGTGCGTGTTCCCTCCTCCTTTTTAAGCTTCCTTGCTATGAGTCGTAAATGCTCAATCGTGAAAACTGGTCTAC
>CAINOO010000169.1 GCA_903851535.1 uncultured Chlorobiaceae bacterium
ACAACGGGTGCCTGGTGTTATAACGAGAACAAGCAGGAAAATGGCACAACCTATGGAAAGCTCTATAACTGGTATGCAGTCAATGATCCGAGGGGGCTTGCTCCGAAAGGCTGGCATGTAGCCACCGATGCTGAATGGAGTGCTCTTGGAGACGCTTTCGGCGGAACGGAAAATGCCGGTGGTGTACTGAAGGCATCAAGACTCTGGAAAGAGCAGACAAGTGAGGGTGACAATACATGCGGTTTTGAAGCTCTTCCTGCCGGGGCACGGCGCGATAGTGACGGGAAGTTCATGCCACCGGGCGAATACAGCCGTTTATGGTCTGCTACAGGATTTGCCGAAAAAAGTGCGTGGTGTCGCTCCCTTGGTTATTTCGATGCGGGATTGCGGAGAGGCAAGGCTAATAAACATACCGGATTTTCAGTTCGATGTGTCAAGGATTAAACAAAACATACGTAGTAGAACCATATTTCTTTAACCTTTAAATTTTTTCTCATGAATATCGATCGCATTGTTTTTGCCATTGCCGGCTGTTTAGTGTTTTCAAGTGTTTTGCTCTCAGTTTATCACAACCAGAACTGGCTCTGGCTCACCGGCTTTGTGGGAGCAAATCTTTTTCAGGCAGCATTTACAGGCTTCTGCCCGGCAGCTAAAGTCCTCAAGGCTCTCGGTGTTGAACCCGGTCACGCGTTCAAATAGGTGTTGATTCACATTTTTGCATAAACGCATACAGGCAGCAACCGTTGCGTCGAAGCTTCATGTTGCTGCCTGTTTAAAAAAAGCGAATTCCGGAGAGGTTATTTGCTCTGCTGAACCATATAGGCTGTGGCATTGCCGACCTGAAGATCCGTAAGTTTTGCATTACCTCCCTTTGGTGGCATCATTCCTTTTTTACCGGTAAAGCCTTTGATTGACTTGCTGACAAGCATCGCTTCGCCCTGAGCGATACGAGGAGCCCATGCCGCCTTGTCGCCCAATTTTGGTGCACCCATGAGGCCTGTTTTATGGCAAGTAGTACAACTGGCATCATACACAACTTTACCTGCGGCGGCATTATAGACCACCTTAGCTTCGGCAGAGCATGCAGAAAAAACAAAAAGGGCACAAAGGGCTGTTGAAACAAAACGGGACATAATCGGGTTCTCCTTAATTTTTTTGTTTTGGTTTGCTGGAATGATTTTCGAAAGAATACGCCCGCCATTTTAACATTATAATGCGTGTAATCAAAATGGTGGTTTCTGCTGAACCTTCCGCTCCGCAACGCTGCGGTTTGTTGTTTGAAATTATGGGCTATGCTAACGGGCGATCTGTGGTTTTCCGTTTTTTGCGAAAAAGTCGTTCAGTGCCTCTCCGACCATTTGCTGAATGGACATATCCTTGTCCAGACCGATCATTTTCAGTTGTTTCAGTACATCAGCTTCAAACCAACCCGTGATGGACTTTTTGCCAATCCGGTTTGACGGTGTCGATGAAACCGTTACCGCTTTTTCTGTCTGTTGTATTGCGGTTTTGTCGGTCACCGGGCCCTCTTTTTGGCTTTCCGATGACTGGCGCAATGCTGATGCCAGGCTTGTTTTTTTTTGCATGGTATATTCTCCGTTCGCTGTAAATTATTTTTTGATATTGATATAGCGGCAAATCCATTGATATATAGCCTGTACCTCCTGGGCTGCTTTTCCTGAAGGCTCATATTCAAGAACGGCCAGTCCAACCGTTAAAGAGTGCACAAAAGCAGCTCGCTGCCCCAAATATTCGGGAATGATTTCCAGATCGTAACATTTTATTGCTTCAATAGCTTCCTCGGTGAGTGACCCTCTTGGCGGAACTGAGTTCAGAATGGCTACGGCCGGCTTTTTTGCCATCGCGGCAATATCGACAGAAGTTGCAATGGCACGAAGATCAAGAATCGAAGGCTTGCAGGGAATAACCACTAAATCGGCTACCCTTGCCACCTGTAGTGCAGCAGCATCTGAGTGAGGCGCTGTATCGATAATAACGAGATCGGCCCCATGCTCCTGGGCCGTCTGAAGGATTGTATTAATGCGTACTGGTTGGGCTGAAATAACGACAGGACTCTCTTTTGTCCGGGTGTCTTGCCACCCCATCGCACTGCCCTGAGGGTCGATATCAATAACGACGCAAGAATGCCCACAACTCTCAGCCGCAACAGCGAGGTTGATTGCCAGTGTGGTTTTTCCTGCGCCGCCCTTCTGCGATATCATGGCAATTATTTTCATGGTGTCATGAAGGATTGTGTTCCTGAATGAA
>CAINOO010000170.1 GCA_903851535.1 uncultured Chlorobiaceae bacterium
GATCTTGCGATCTGGACAGAGAACACCTTCGACTATCTCCAGCCATCCCGACTGCTGGCGCGGCGTTATCTTGAAAAGAGTAGCAAAGCATCGTGGTGCAAGGAAATAGAGGCCATGATCGGTGAACATCACAAGTTTACCCCCTATCGCACCAACCCCTCATGGCTGGTTGAACCCTTCAGAAAGGCCGACTGGATCGATATTTCGGGCGGTCTGCTTCGCTATCGTCTGCCGGATGATTTTGTTGCCGATGTTCTCGATGCCTTTCCAAACGCAGGATTCCATGCCATGCTGGCCAGGCTTGCCATCAAACGGCTGAAAAGCCATCCGCTCAGCCCCCTGCCCATGATGAAGTGGTAGTTTTCACCAACGCATCCGTCAAAAACCCGGAGCATCGTAACCCTTGCTCCGGGCTGCATGAAAGTGAAACTTATTGTGGATCGTAATGCAAGACCGGAGCGAGCCACCTCTCAGCCTCCTTAAGCTCCATCCCTTTTCGTTCTGCGTACTCCTCAACCTGGTCGCGACCGATTTTTCCAAGCATAAAGTATTTTGCTGCCGGGTGGGCAAAATAGAGGCCGCAGACTGAGGCTGCCGGTTTCATGGCAAAGGTTTCGGTGAGTGTAATACCGGTATTGGTTTCAGCATTCAACAGGGTGAAAAGCTCCGCCTTCTCCGTATGATCGGGGCAGGCTGGATAGCCGGGAGCGGGGCGAATCCCCTGATACTTCTCTGCGAGCAGTTCGCCGATACGGAGTGGCTCTGATGGAGAGAGGGGATGGCAGGCACACGGTTGCTTTTTTTCAACAGCTTCATAACCCCAAAGCTCACGCCGTACACGCTGGTGCAGCATCTCGGCAAAAGCTTCCGCCAGGCGATCGGCCAGTGCCTGCATCATGATGCGGTGGTAGTCGTCCTGCTGCTCACTGAACTCTTTGAGCACCGTTTCAATGCCGAGCCCGGCGGTGACGGCAAAACCGCCGATATAGTCAACCAGCCCTGAACTGACGGGGGCAAGAAAGTCGGCCAGGGCAAGATTGGCTTCACCCGTGCTCTTCTCCTGCTGCTGGCGAAGGGTGTGCAGCGTTGTGAGCACGCCTGTGCGGCTCTCATCGGTGTAGACCTCAATGTCATCCCCGGAGCTGTTGGCTGCAAAGAGCCCCGCAACACCGTTCAGTCCGAGGAGCTGCTCCTTCTCAATCCTCTCAAGCAGGCGGTTGGCATCGTCGAAGAGCTTTGTCGCTTCCACACCATACTTCACATCATCGAGAATCTCCGGGTAACGCCCATGCAGCTCCCATGCCATGAAAAAGGGTGTCCAGTCGATATAGGGGCGCAGTTCTCGGGCGGTAACATCCTCAAACAGGGTAATTCCCGGTTTCAGCGGCTTGTAGATGGCTGCCGGAAGCGCAGGACGATTGTTGCGTGCCTCCTGAAGCGAAAGGTACCTGATGGCGGAGCTGCGTGACGCATGGCTTTCGCGCAGTCCGGCCTGCTCCATTTTGAGCCGGGCAAGGTAAGCTGGGCTGAGCGCCCCATTGAGCAGGCTGTTGACCACAGGAACGCTCCGTGAAGCATCGAGTACCTGCACAACAGCACCGGAATAGACCGGCGCAATTTTCACGGCAGTGTGCATTCGTGACGTGGTGGCACCACCTATCAGCAGCGGAATCTTCATGCCGCGTCGTTCCATCTCGCTGGCAACATGCACCATTTCGTCGAGCGAAGGAGTGATGAGGCCGCTCAGGCCAAGCAGGTCGGCTTTTTCGCGCTCCACCGCATCAAGAATCCTGTCGCACGGCATCATGACGCCGATATCGACCACATCATAGTTGTTGCAGGCCAGCACCACGGCAACAATATTCTTGCCGATATCGTGCACATCCCCCTTGACCGTTGCCAGCAGCACCTTGGCCGCCGCACGGGTATCCTTGTTCAGCGCCTTCTCCGCTTCGATGTAAGGCAACAGAACGGCAACCGAGCGCTTCATCACGCGGGCGCTTTTGACCACCTGCGGCAAGAACATCTTCCCTTCGGCAAAAAGGTCACCAATGGCGTTCATCCCGTTCATCAGCGGCCCCTCAATGACCTGGAGCGGGCTCGGATAGAGCAGGCGAGCCTCTTCGGTATCCTCCTCGATATGGTCAACAATCCCTTTGATCAGTGCGTGGCGCAGCCGCTCCTCAACCGGCAGGTTTCTCCACTCAGCCGCCCTCGCTTCGGTTTTCTCCCCGCCACCCTGAATGGTTTCCGCAAAGCTGACGAGGCGCTCGGTCGCGTCCGCCCGGCGGTTGAGCAACACATCCTCAACCCGCAGCAGAAGCTCAGGCTCAATATCCTCATAGATGGCAAGCTGGCCGGCATTGACAATACCCATGTCGAGCCCGGCATGAATGGCGTGATAGAGGAAGGCCGCGTGCATCGCCTCGCGAACCCGTTCATTGCCACGGAACGAAAAAGAGACATTGCTGATACCGCCGGAGACCTTCGCATAAGGCAGATTTGCCTTTATCCACCCGACGGTCTGGATAAAATCGACCGCATAGTTGTTGTGCTCTTCAATACCGGTCGCAACGGTCAGCACATTGGGATCAAAAATAATATCCTCCGCCGGGAAGCCAACCTCTTGTGTCAAAATATCGTAGGCGCGTTTGCAAATCTCGATGCGTCGCCAGTAGCTGTCGGCCTGCCCCGCTTCGTCGAAGGCCATGACCACAGCGGCAGCACCGTATTGCAGAACCTTGCGTGCCCTCTGGCGGAACAGCTCCTCACCCTCCTTGAGACTGATGGAGTTGACAATGCTTTTGCCCTGGACGCAGCGCAGGCCGCTCTCAATGACCGACCATTTCGAGCTG
The DNA here is from genome assembly GCA_903851535.1 of uncultured Chlorobiaceae bacterium. Lineage (GTDB taxonomy): Bacteria > Bacteroidota > Chlorobiia > Chlorobiales > Chlorobiaceae > Chlorobium. The sequence goes on from CAINOO010000170.1 coordinate 2,856, forward strand.
TCGATCATCAGCGGCACACGCGAAATTTCAGGCTCGGAGCCAATCAGGTTGAGGAACTCCTTCATCACCGCTTCAGAGTCGAGCATCCCCTCATCCACATTAACATCAATCACCTGCGCGCCACTCTCCACCTGCTGGCGGGCAATGGAGAGCGCCTCGTCATAGTTCCCCTCCTTGATAAGGCGGGCGAATTTTTTTGAACCGGTCACATTGGTGCGCTCGCCAACATTGATAAAGCCGGTTGTGCGGTTCACAAAGAGCGGCTCGAGGCCGGAGAGCTGCAACTCATGCTTTTTGAGAGGGCGCTGGCGCGGCTTGATGGTTTTGACCGCCTCGGCAATTGCCTTGATATGTGAGGGGGTGGTACCGCAGCAGCCACCAACAATATTGACAAATCCGGAAGTGGCAAAATCGGCAATCTGCTGGGCCATGTAGGCGGGGGAGTCGTCATACTCTCCGAACTCGTTCGGCAGCCCCGCATTGGGATAGACGCTCACGTAGCTCTCGGCAATTCCGGCCATTGCCTGTATGAAGGGGCGCATCTGTTTTGAACCAAGGGCGCAATTGAGCCCGATAGAGAGCAGGTCGGGCGTATGGGCAATGGAGATCCAGAAGGCCTCCGTTGTCTGGCCGGAGAGGGTACGACCACTGGCATCCACAACCGTGCCTGAAACCATGACCGGTACGCGCACACCGGTACGGTTGAAAAACTCTTCAATCGAAAAGAGAGCCGCCTTGCAGTTCAGCGTATCAAAAACCGTCTCAACAAGCAGCAGGTCAAC
>CAINOO010000171.1 GCA_903851535.1 uncultured Chlorobiaceae bacterium
GGAATGGTCACGGCGCTGATGGCATCACGCAGGGCTATGGAGTAATGAGTCAAGGCTCCCGCATTCAGCACAACGCCCTGATACCCCCCCTGATCTTCACTCTCGAAAAGTTTTTCAAGCAACTTGCCCTCGTATTCCGTCTGGAAAAACTCAAAAGAGACCTCCGGAAAACTTTTCGCCAGCTCGCAGTTAATATCGTCAAGGGTCTGATGGCCGTAAACCGCAGGCTCGCGTTTTCCAAGGCGGGAGAGGTTTGGCCCGTTGAGAACAAGTATCGTCATCGCGCTCATCATCATGGTTGAAGCCAGCCCGGTGAACGGACTGGCTCAGTCAAAAAATAACAACAAAAGTCAGAGGATGTACTGGCTGAGGTCGCGGTCGGCAACCACATGGTTCAGCTTCTCCTTGACCATCACCTCATCAATCTCTACATGCTCATCCGAAAAATTCTCGGGGATATTGAACATTAACTCTTCAAGAAGATTGGTCATGATCGTATGCAGTCGCCTTGCCCCGATATTTTCAACACTCTCATTGACCCTTGCCGCAATTCGTGCAATCTCGCGAATGGCCCCGTCACTGAAGGTCAAATCAACTCCCTCGGTTGCAAGGAGTGCTGAATACTGCTTGATAAGGGCATTCTCCGGCTGCGTAAGAATAAGGTAAAAGTCCTCTTCCGTCAGGCTTTTGAGCTCAACCCGAATGGGAAAGCGGCCCTGCAGCTCGGGAATCAGGTCTGAGGGTTTGGCAACATGAAAGGCACCGGAAGCAATAAAGAGGACGTGGTCGGTCTTCACCATGCCATGTTTGGTCGCAACGTTTGAGCCCTCGACAATCGGCAGAAGATCGCGCTGCACACCCTCCCGGCTTACATCCGGCCCCTTGCCGCCCGAGCCTGAAGAGGGTGAGGCAATTTTATCAATTTCATCAATAAAGACTATTCCCGACTGCTCCACCTTGTTGATAGCCTCCTTGACAACACTATCCATATCAATGAGCTTCTGGACCTCTTCCTGCTCAAGAAACTTGCGGGCTTCAGCAATCGACACCCTCCTTTTCTTGCGCTTGCGGGGCAGTCCGCTCATGAGATCCTGCATGATCCCGCCAATCTCCTCCATCTGACCAAGTGGACCGAAAACCTGCATCATTCCACCGGGACTATCGCTGGAAAGATCCATTTCAATCTGGCGATCCTCAAGTTTCCCGTTACGAAGGCGTTCCAGCATTTTCTTGCGGCTTCGCCGGTTTACCTCAAGTGACTTGTCGTGTTCATCGGCAGATCGCGACTCCGGTGCACCCTCTTCACCAGAAGCTTCATCATCATCCTCCGAATTGCGTGAAGAGGCAACAGGAGGAAGAAGAATGTCGAGGAGACGCTCTTCGACCAGCAATACCGCCTTTTCACGAACCTCTTCCGACTTTTCGCTTCTTACCATTGCTACCGATTGATCGACAAGATCGCGAATCATCGACTCTACATCGCGGCCAACATAGCCAACTTCAGTAAATTTTGATGCCTCAACCTTGACAAAGGGGGCTCTGGCGAGTTTGGCAAGCCTGCGGGCGATTTCGGTTTTTCCCACACCGGTCGGCCCGATCATGATGATATTGTTGGGCATGATCTCGTCGCGGAGATCGTCACTCACATGCTGACGGCGAAGCCTGTTGCGCAAGGCTATGGCAACAGATTTTTTTGCATCCTTCTGGCCAATAATATATTTGTCAAGGAGTGAGACAATCTGGTTGGGTGTCAGATTGGTAGTAGCAATAGAACTTGTTTTCCCGCTCCTCCTTGCTTCGGGCAACGCAACGGCATTACCCTCACTGTTCATAGTCGTTTCCATGCAATGAATTGTAGATTTTCAAAAAAAGAGCCTCCGTTCGTCAACACTGAAAGCACGGCATCACCCGTACGCTCAGACCTCTTCAACAACAATATGATCGTTGGTATAAATACAGATATCTGCCGCTATCTTCAAACTTTCAAGCACGATGTCCTTCGCATCGAGTGCTGAATGTTTCATGAGCGAACGGGCCGCAGCAAGGGCATACATACTGCCACTGCCGATGGCAACAATGCCATCCTCCGGCTCAATCACGTCACCGGTTCCGGATATAATCAGTGCCTTGTCGCAACTGACAATGGCCAGCATCGCCTCGAGACGACGAAGATACTTGTCCGTTCGCCAGTCACGGGCGAGTTCAACCGCTGCGCGGTCAAGCTTTCCATTGTAGGCTTCGAGCTTCTCCTCAAACCGGTCGAGCAGGGTCACAGCATCCGCCGTTGCCCCCGCAAAACCTGCAACAAGCTTCCCATGATACAACCGCCTGATTTTTCGGGTCGAATGCTTGATGACCGTATTGCCGAGTGTCATTTGCCCGTCGCTTCCCAGCGCAGCCTTGCCATCCCTGATAACACCGATAACCGTTGTTGAGCGAATCACTGGTCTATGGTTATTCTTCATCAATCAAAATATTTTTTTTCTTAATCTTGCAACTGGAATCTGCATTTGTTCACGGTATTTTGCAACCGTTCTTCGGGCAATATGCACTCCTTTTTTTATCAGTATCTCTGCCAGCATTTCATCACTCAGGGGAGAAAGGGGATCCTCCTGATGTATCCGATCGGCAATCTCCTGGCGGATAACCTTGCTCGACAAATCGTCACCCTCGCCGGTTGAAAGCCCTGTGCTGAAAAAATATTTCAGTTCAAAAACGCCAAAACTGGTCTGCACATATTTACCATTGACTGCCCGACTGATGGTCGAAATATTGAGGCCAGTATCAGCCGCAATCGTCTTCATACCGAGCGGCACCACTCGCTCCGGGCCGGAAACAAAAAAGCCGTACTGGCGCTTCATCAGAGCCTCAATCACCTTCAGCAGGGTCTGACGCCGGGTCTCAATGGCACTCATAAACTCATGAGCCCGCTGAATATTCTGCCGTATAAACCTTTTCTCCTCTTTTGGCCCTTTCCTGTCTTTCAGGAGCTCCTGATAACGGTCGGTAACCTTGACAGAAAGCGCGCTTCTGTCGTTAAGCACCGCCGTCAGCTCTCCGTTTTCGTAGCTTACCACAAAGTCAGGTGTGATATAGTATCCACCCTCATCCTGAAAAATTCCGGGATGGGGATCAAGACGGATAATGGACGAAACAGCCTCCTCAACACTCTCCCTCGACACGGCAAGCTTTTTGATCAACAGTTCAAAGCGCCGATGAAGGAAGTCGTCAAAATGATCTCGAAGAATCCTTCGAGCAACCTCAAAACTCTTTGATTCCGGGTGCCCGGCACCAACCTGCAGTTGCACAAGAAAGCGTTCACGCAGATCCCTGACGGCAACACCAGGAGGGTCAAGAAACTGAATCCTGCGCAGAACTCCCGCCACCTCTTCTTCGCTGACCTCAATCCCCCCAAGAAGCAGACTGTCAACAATCACCTCATCGTGCTCGGTAAAGTAACCGTCACCATCAAGATTACCAAGAATCTCTATGGCAATCATCACCTCCCGCTCCCCGACACCTTCATTCAGGGCGAGTTGATGCAGAAGCGTATCATGAAAACTGTCATGCTGAACAGCCTGAAAAAACCTCTCCTTCGAGCCGCTTTCATGAGAAAAGTTCAGCCGTCCATCAGAATATTCTCCGGACAGCGGTGTGTCAGAGCGTTCTTTAAGAGAACTTTTGCTGAACCGCTCAACGGCATCAAACATATCATCACCATCCGTCCGCCCACTCTCCACAACAACATCACCGGCGCTATCCTTACGCTCATCAACCAGTTCGAGCAGAGGATTTTCCTGCAACTCCTCATAAATGCGCTGTTCAAGGTTGAGCATCGGAAGCTGAAGAAGCTGACTGCTTAAAATCTGCTGCGCAGAGAGCTGTAACGATTGCCGCTGTTGAAGCCTGATTTCAACCATGTTGCCGGGAGGAAGAATCGACAAATGCCTTCAAACTCGCTATCCAGTCGCCACCATAAAGCGACTCAAGAGCAAGATGCACATAATCAATAAGTTGTACCTTGCACTCCCACCCTGCCTTTCGGGCAGAACGACACATAGAGTGCTGCTCGTAGACAAGATAAGGCAAACCAAACTTTTTTCTTACCCTTATCGGAAACAATCGGCAGGAGAGAGGCTTGTCGAAACTGATAATGCCCTCCCGACAGGCAATCTCAATGGCGCAAAAGGTTATGCCGTCGCGAATCAAGGTAAAAACACACTCCTCGTTTTCAACCGTTCTCGTATACTGAACTCCCTGATAGATATCAACAGGGCCGTGACGCCGGAGATGGCGCAACCCTTTTTCCGGGAGCATCCTCAGCAGCTCCTCCGGCAGCTCCCGCAGTTGAAGAGCCTCCGCATCAGATAATGGTGCCCCAAGCTCCCCCTCGATGCAGCACTTTCCCCTGCACTCATGAATATCGCAAGAAAAAAAAGCCGTCAGAACCTCCTTGTCAACAAGAACATCACCTATCGAAACAATCGACATAACAGATTATCCCCATAATAAATTTTTTACCCTCTCTCTACTCCCCCGCCACAAAAAAAATTGGCTTTGGGCCAACTCATCGCGTTTCATATTTGCTGCTTCGATGAATTTTTCATAGCTATATGCAGCTCTCCCTTGAGAGCCTCGAAATTATCCCGGAGAGGAACATACACAACAAAGCCCTATCACCATGCTCATTATTGACGGAAAAAAGATCTCACTCGACCTGAAAAACGAACTGAAAGCCAGCGTTGAAAGCTGCCAGGCCACCACAGGCAAGGTACCCGGCCTGACGGTTATCATTGTCGGCCACGACCCGGCATCGCAGGTTTATGTACGCAATAAAGCCAAAACATGCAAAGAGATCGGCATGATTTCCACCGTGATTGAAATGGCCGCCGACACCACC
>CAINOO010000172.1 GCA_903851535.1 uncultured Chlorobiaceae bacterium
CCGGTAGACAAAAAATGGCTGAGTTTAAGTTGTTAACCTGACCTGTTTATGCCGCGTAGGCTAACGTAGCGAGAATATCATCCCGCTCAAGATCTGCATAGTCATGCAGAATGTCATCAATGGTCATACCACTTGCCAGCCTTTCGAGCACGTTTTCTACGGGATAACGCATTCCTCGAATGCAAGGCTTGCCATGACAAATATTGGGGTCAATGGTGATTCGATCATGAGTTCGCATCGTATCAGTTACTCCCTGAAACGTTTATTGAAGAGGTTACGCAAAAATTATCGCTTTTCTATCTGTAACTTAAATATTGCAAATGAATTTAACAATATTTTCCCGCTTTGATTTTATGCTGCTTGATGATAGACAGAATATCAGGAATCTCTTCAGCTATGGCTAAGTCAGTTCTCGAAGAAAAGCCTTGCCAGTTCTCTCCGTGCACTTGCAAGCTGCTCTCGTACCGCTGATTCCTCCCGGCGAGTCAGTTCAGCCACTTCGCTGATCGTTCGCTTTTCCTGCTCAACCATCCTGTAGAGCTCCTGCTGTTCTGCTGTGAGCTTTTCAATGCAGCGCGCCATTTTCCGCTCATCACTTTCGAGGGTGCTCGTTTCTGCAACCGGTTTGTTGCCAGAAATGCTATCCTTGCGCCCGAAAAGTTCTTCGGCGGTTGCGGGTTGTGGCGCTTCGTCGCTGACGTCGCCGAAGAGGCGGACAAAGCCCATGAAGTCGAGGCCGATGGCTTCGCAGGGGGTGATGCGCTCGGCCAGAATATCCTCTGCGAGCTTTTGAAACTTCTCGCCGATTTCAGGGAGGCGGATGGCGAAGTCGAAGCTGTCGTCCTTGTTGCGGGCGTCGGCGTTGTAGGGCACCTTCATGAGGACGGTGATGCCTGCCGCTTCGGCGTATCGTTCGGCAACGCCGCTGCCGTCATCGCGGTTGATGATGAGACCGAGCAGGCGCGACTCTCCACCGATGGTTCGGAAGTAGTTGTTGGCCTGGCAGATGTTGTTGGCCGTGAAGATGGATTGCCGGTCGTTGTTGGTGATGAGGATAACTTCCTCGCTGAGCGAGCGGGCGAGGGGGGTGGCAAAGCCTCCGCAGACGACGTCGCCGAGAAAGTCCATCAGGATGATGTCGATATCCCACTTGAATATCCCGAGTTTTTCAAGCACGTCAAACCCCGAGATAATGCCTCTGCCGCCGCACCCGCGTCCAACCTGCGGGCCGCCGAGTTCGATGCCGTAGATGGGTTGGGGGAAGTCTGGTATGTCGCGGCGAAAGACTATGTCGCTGATGGTGACCGGCTCGTTGCGTGCGTTTTTTTCGGCGAAGAGGTCGGTCACGGTGGGGAGCGAAATGCCACCAAAGAGGGAGGTGGTTGAGTCGTGCTTGGGGTCGCAGCCGAGCTGGAGCACCCGCTTGTTCATCAGGGCAAAGGTGGCGCTGAGGTTGGTGGTTGTAAAGCTTTTGCCTATGCCGCCCTTGCCGTATATCGCTATGGTTCTTGCTGCCATCGTGCGCCGTTTATGGTTGTGCCTCGACAGGGGACGCTGTTCCCTCCTGCTCTGTGCCGGTTTTCCAGAGCAGGATCATTTTCAGGCAGTCGGGATCGGTGAATGCCTGCTGGTAGGCATCGGTGATCTGCTCCTCAACCCTGTGCTGATGGGTAAAAATTCGCTCTGCATTGAGTTTGTGCTTGGCAATCAGTTCCCGTACCCGCTCCAGATCGCCTTTGGCCCACTGTTTTGCGGCGATGAAGGAGAGCTCTTTCTGGAAGGCTTGTGAATAGTCGATGTTGATTCGCTGGTAGTAGCCTCCGAGAATCACGGTTCCCTGAAACTTCAGAAAGCGCAGGCCGGTGTCGATGGCGCTCATGATGCCGGTGCTGTCGATCAGAATGTCGAATTCATGACCGGCAAGGGCGGCAGCAACATCTTCCGTATCGGGGTTGACCTTGAGGTCGGCGGTTGAGAGGCGCAGCCGATTCTTGTTGGGTTCGGTCACGGCTACCAGTTTGGCACCCATCAGTTGTGCCAGTTCGGCGGCGAGAATACCTACGGCACCCTGACCAAGCACCAGCACCTTCTTGTTTTTCACTTTTGCCAGATCGACAATGTGGAGGGCTGTTGCGCCAAGGGGCAGGGCAATGCCGGATTTGGGACTCTGCATGTTGTCGAGCACGGTGATTGCCTCGACGGGGCAGACGATGTACTCCGAAGCGCCTCCAAAAGCAGCGTTGACCTCCTCATACCCGAAGGAGCCGGCAACGTAAGCGAACTTGCCGATTAAACTCTGGTTGACATGGTCGCCCGCCTCGATGATCTTTCCAACGGTTTCGTAGCCGGGAATAAAGGGAAAGATAAATGGCCAGGAGGGGATGAGGCCGTTCCATGCCATTTTTTCCGTGCCGGTGCTGATTGATGACCACCAGGTTTCGACCAGCACATCGGTTGATGAGAGAGGTTTCAGCTTCACCTCGGAGAGTTCAATCTGGCGTACGCCGCTGAAGACAATAGCTTTTGCTTTCATAAAAGGTTTTGGTGGTCAAACCGACTGCCGCTTGAGCTTTTTTTCATTGTGCTTTTCAAGGAGCAGGCGGATGACAAATTGTGCCGCGTTGACAAGATAGCTCAGATAGGCGAGAAGTGCTGTCCAGATAAGCGTCTTTTCATCATGCACTATAAAGAATAAAACAAAGTATGAGAGGTGTACAATCATTGCAATGGCACTGCCGAAATCTTCCCAAAAGAATTCATGGGCAAAGGCAAACTGGCCGAAAACCTCCAGTTCAAAAAAGCCGCCTGTCACAAAAATCAGGGCAAGCATGAGGGTTTTGAGGGTAACAAAAAAGGTGATCCATGCGAAGTTGTCGATCCCGTTGGATGGGTAGAGCAAGGTGACCGTCAGGCCTGCAAGAAACATGACGAATTGGATGGGCGCGAGGATTCCCTGCACTTTTGTCCAGACTGAGGCATTTCTCCGTTCAAGTTGTTCAGGTGTGTAACGAGGCATAAAACAATGAGTTCACTGATGGTGGCTGAAATTCATTAACTGCTTTGCAAAAAAGTAGTTGAATATAGTAAAATTCGGCACTGGTGGCAAACAGTGCCGAACCCTCTTTTATTGGATGCTCCACTCCGAGGCATTGTAGAGCGTGGAGATCAGGTTGATAGTGGTGTTTTTGATCCGGCTGTTGACTCCTTCAAGCTCATCGTAGTAGTAGAGGAAGCTTCTCGGCTGTTCATCGTGCAGGATTTTCTGGTAGCTTTTCCAGAGGGCGAGGCTGCGTTCCGGGGGAAGGGGACTGCTCAGCTCTGCAATGATGGTGTCGAGTTCCCTGTTTTGAAAGGCCGGGGAGTTGAAGGGGCGATGGGCAAAGTCGGAGCCCCAGATAATAAGCTGGAAGGGGAGTGTTTCTGCGGCCATGCCTGAAAGGGCGGCATCGTAGCGGAACTCATTCTGGTTTTTGTTGAAGATGAGGCTTTCGTCAAATTTCAGGCGGCACTCAATGCCAATTTCACGGAGGTTCTGCTGAATAATGGTTGCAGCATAGTTGCGCCGGGGGTTACCGACCGGGGCCGCCAGTTCAAAGGAGAACTTTTTCCCGTTTTTCTGCAGAATACCGTCGGGGCCCGGTGCCCATCCGACAGAGCGCAAAAGAGCGGTAGCCCTTTTGGGGTCATAAGAGTAGGGGTCGAGCGAGGTGTCGGCTATTTCGCGGTAGGCTGGTGAGAGCGAGGTGTTGACAATGGTGGCGTGTGCTGGCCCCATGAAGCCGTCAATGATGGATTGGCGGTCAATGGCAAGCGTGAGCGCCTGGCGCACCACCCTGTCGCCAAAGAGGGCGTTCGGCACTACTTTACGGCTTTTGCGCCAGGCTTCGCCATCAATATTGAGCCAGACAATGCTGTCGAAGAAGCGGTTCTTGACCGGTTTGATGACAATTGAGGGTGAACTTTTTGCAAGTTCGTTAATATCCTTTGGATTGATTCCTCCAGCCGAGATCATGGCATCTATCTGTCCTGATTTCAGCATGGCAAGGCGGGTGGTGTATTCAGGAGCGACCACAAAAATCATCTTTTTGATGGTTGCCGGCCGTGGAAGGCGCGATGAGGGGTTGCTGACAAGCTCCAGTTTTTGCTGGCGTGCCCACTGTTTTACCTTGAAGGGGCCTGCGCTCAATACGGGTATTTCCGCAGCCTTTGTGCGGATGTCATCTGCGGCATAGTTCTTGAAGAGATGCCCGGCTACCGGCATCAGGTCGTTGAAGTGGTCGAGCACAATCTCCCGGTTCATCGGTTTGCTGAAATGGAGCACCAGTGTTGAATCGTTTGGGGTCTCGACGGCGCGTTCAACATCTGCCGTTCCATCCGCAAGCAGGAGCAGGTCGTTAAGGTAGTGCTGGCGTGAACTGGCAATTTTCGGGTTTTTGTAGAGTGCGTAGGAGTATTTGAAGTCGTGCGATGTTACCTTTTTTCCATCCTCCCAAACCGCGTCGCCGCGCAAATTGAAGGTTACCTGCTTGCTGTCAGCAGAGAACTCCCAGCTTTTGGCCGCATTGGGCAGAAAGCTTATCGCTCCTTTTTTTTCATCGTAGAAGGGTTTAACCAGCGAAGGGTAGAGCAGGGAGCACACCTCGCGCGACATGGAAAGCTGGATAAGCAGGGGATTGAGGTAGTCGAAGTCAGCCGAAACACCGACAACAACCACCTCCTGGCGGTTCTTGTCGCTCCTCTGCTGGCAGGCAAAGAGTCCGGCAAGAAGCAGAAGGAGTGAGGCGGCTGAGAGTATTTTCCTGAATATGGTTTGGCGCATACCACAGTGATTGATGATTGAAAGGAGTGAAGATAAGGTATGCAAAACAATGGACAATGGAGAATGGTGAGTGGGCGCTTTTGTCAGTGGTGACTGTTTGATTCTGGTGCGATAAACCGGCTCTGGTGTCAGTTTGAAGGCGTTTGAGTAAAACAGGTGGAATGTGTGTGTTATTTGTATGATACTGTTATATTAATACCCGAGTACTTGTAAATCTTCCGCTTGGGCGCATTTTTATTCATGAGTCAGAACGGTTGATCAGCGAGCGTTACCGGTTGAGGAAAGAGTAAACGATGGTGTAGAATCAATCTTTTAATCGAACAAAAACTGGAGGTATCTATGGGCCAAATTCTGGAGATATCGGGAATGGGATGGTTGCCGGATTATCCTGATTTTATGGATTACACGGTAGATCATAATGAGGTTTCATCAACGCGGAAGCAGTTGGGCCAGGGTGATTCCGTTAAGGCGATGCTGGCAAAGTCGGGAGTTGCCAAACCAGCAAAACTTGCGGTTCCTGCATCTGTCGATTTAAGACCATGGTGCTCTCCGATCGAAAACCAGGAGTCGATAGGAGCGTGCACTGCACATGCGGGTGTCGGTATTGTTGAGTACTTTGAGAGGAGGGCGTTTGGCAAGCATATTGATGCATCCCGCCTTTTTCTCTACAAGACGACGAGAAACCTTTTGCACTGGACGGGAGACACCGGAGCATTTCTGCGTTCAACCATGGGGGCACTTGTCCTTTTTGGTGTGCCGCCGGAAGAGTACCTGCCTTATGTTATTGCTGATTTTGACAAAGAACCTTCGGCCTTCTGTTATGCTTTTGCCCAGAATTTCCAGGCGATAAGTTATTTTCGTCTTGATCCGGCAGGGACGGCCAAGGATGCGTTGTTGACACAGATCAAAGCAAACCTCTCAGCAGGTATTCCTGCAATGTTTGGTTTTACGGTCTATAATTCAATAACGCAGGCGGCCACAACCGGAAAAATTCCCTATCCGACTGCCGGAGAGAAAATTGCCGGCGGCCATGCTATCGCGGCCGTCGGTTATGATGATACCATGAAGATCAAGAACACCAATCCCGGAGGAGTGGAGACCAAAGGGGCGCTGCTCATACGAAACTCCTGGGGTACAGGATGGGGCGCAGCCGGTTATGGCTGGTTGCCTTACGACTATGTGCTGAAAGGATTGGCTGTAGACTGGTGGGCGCTGCTGAAAAATGATTGGATAGACACCGGCGCATTCAAGGCATGATCATCCTTTTCCTTATCGTTGGCCCCTCTTCCCGGTTTTCAGCCTCGAAGGGGGGCTGATGCAGTGTGTGACACGTTTTGAAACGATCAATCTCCCCGATAACCTGGAAGTTTTACCCCGATAGAGCATCTCTTTATCCCTCAGATTATCTCTCTCTGACAAAATAAGTTTTGTTTTTGATATAACTGATACTATATTGATATCAATTAAACGAATCACAATGAAGGTACTTACCAAAAAAACAGATTATGCGATACGGGCGCTCTTGATGCTTGGGTCGAGGAGGGGTGAATATGTGTCGGCAAAAACCATATCGACCGATCAGGATATCCCGTACCAGTTTTTGCGCGGCCTGTTGCAGGAGATGATTCGTTATGATCTGATTGTGTCGAAGGAGGGGGCACAGGGAGGATTTATGATGAAAAAGGAGCCGGACGAGATTCCGATAGCGCAGTTGATTGAGATTTTTCAGGGAAAGGTGCAGGTGTCGGAGTGTATGTTTCGCAAGCAGATTTGTGCAAACCGTTCAAGGTGTGTGCTTCGTCATGAGATCATGCGCATTGAGCAGGTTGTCAATAGTGAATTTGACAAGGTCACCATCGGCAAGTTGCTTCGTGATCTTGAGGCAGCAAATGGTATGGCGCATGGTTGTGGTTAAAAAAAATACGAGGATTGTTAAAATAATATAACTGTGGAGGATAGAACGATGGGAATGTCTTGTAATCAATGCCAGGAGAGCATACAGGGTACAGGTTGTACGGTACGCGGGGTATGCGGAAAAGATGAACCGACGGCGCAGCTTCAGGATGTGCTGGTCTATGCAACAGAGGGGCTTGCATTGGCTGCCGAAAAGCTGGAGGGAAGCGTTTCGCTGAACGTCGGACAATTGATCAGTGAGTCGCTTTTTGTGACGGTGACCAATACCAATTTTGATGAGGACGCCATTGTCGCTCAGATCCGCAAAACCCTTGCGGTGCGTGATGAGCTGAATGCTTCGCATGATCATTACTCTGATCATGATGCAGCTCATTGGACTGGCAGCTCCAAAGAGGCTTTTCTTTCGAAGGCAGCAACGGTGAGCATCAACAGCCTCAGTGAAAATGAGGATTTGCGCTCCCTTAAAAGCCTTGTGCTGTATGGGTTGAAGGGGCTCGCCGCCTACACTGATCATGCTGCGATTCTTGGCTATCATGATGATGCTATCTATGATTTTTATGTCAAGGCTCTTGCAGCGCTCACCAAAGAGCTCTCGGCTGATGAGTTGACCGGACTGGTGCTCGAAACCGGTGGTGTCGCCGTCAAGGCAATGGCCCTGCTCGACCAGGCAAATACAACAACTTATGGTCATCCCGAGATTACAACGGTGAGTACCGGTGTTGGCAAAAACCCTGGAATACTCATTTCCGGCCATGATTTGCGCGATCTGGAAGAGTTGCTTAGGCAGACCGAGGGCACAGGCGTTGATGTCTACACCCACTGCGAAATGCTGCCGGCACACTACTATCCTGCATTCAAAAAGTATGCCCATTTTGTGGGGAATTATGGCGGTGCCTGGTGGTCGCAGGACAAGGAGTTCGATACCTTTAACGGCCCGATCCTGATGACGACGAACTGCATTGTCCCTGTCCGCGAAGCATACCGCAACAGGATGTTCACAACCGGCATGGCAGGTTACCCAGGGCTAAAGCATATCGCGGCACGGGCTGAGGGTGGAACGAAGGACTTTTCGGTGCTCGTTGAGCTGGCCAAAACCTGTCAGCCACCAAAAGAGCTTGAGAATGGCAAAATTGTCGGTGGATTTGCCCATAACCAGGTCTTGGCGCTTGCCGACAAGGTGGTCGATGCCGTCAAGAGTGGGGCTATCAAGCGCTTTGTGGTGATGGCTGGCTGTGATGGTCGTCATGCCTCACGCCGATACTATACCGATGTTGCCGCTGCTTTGCCTGAGGGCACCATCATTTTGACCGCCGGGTGTGCGAAGTATCGCTACAACAAGCTGGAGCTTGGTGATATTGGCGGGATTCCCCGTGTGCTTGATGCTGGTCAGTGCAACGACTCCTACTCGCTTGCGGTGATTGCCCTGAAACTCAAGGAGGTCTTTGAACTTGATGACATCAACGATCTGCCAATCTCTTTCGATATTGCCTGGTATGAACAGAAAGCTGTTACCGTGCTTCTCGCGTTGCTCTTTCTTGGTGTAAAAGGTATCCGTCTCGGACCAACACTGCCCGAGTTCCTGACACCCAATGTTGCTGCTGTTCTGGTTGAAAAATTCGGAATCAAGCCTATTGGAACCGTTGATGCCGACATCGAAGCGATGATGGCTGGAGCATGAGCTGAGTTGTTTTGCATAAACCAAAAAGCCGTCCTGGAGTGAGACGGCTTTTTGGCGTTGTTGTTTTCGGGCGTCAGCATAAAGCCTCCGCCGTTGGCAAATCAATAATAGTTGACAAAACCGGTTTCGCTGATGATGCGTTTGCCTTCAGCGGTTTTTGGCAGATCGATGAACTGTTTGACAGCTCCAGTCGGCTGGCCGTTGGTGTACATGAAGAGCGGACGGTGGATCGGGTAGGTACCGTTCTTGACTGTTTTGACATCAGCCTCAATACCGTCAACAAGTACAGCCTTGACTGATGCGTCAACAAAGCCGAGACCGATATAACTGATGGCTGCAGGTGTTGATGCTACGCGGCTTTTGATGGCTCCATTGCTTGACTGGGTCTCTGCTCTTTTGGAAATCGGATTCTCCTTTCCCATAACCAGCTCTTTAAAGGAGTCGGCAGTACCGCTGTTCGATTCACGCTGGATCATCACGATTGCGGAATTCGGTCCTCCGACCTGGCTCCAGTTGGTGTATTTGCCCATATAGATTCCGCGAATCTGCGCTTTGGTGAGTGCATTGACGCGGTTGCTCGGGTGTACAACAATACAGAGTCCGTCAAGTGCAACAACGTGCTCGACGGGATTGACGCCTTTGCCTTTTGCGGCAGCCAGCTCATTGTCTTTCATTGGTCGCGACATGGTGGCGATGTCACAGGTTTTGTTGATCAGACTTTTTGCGCCGTTACCTGATCCCGACTCGCTTACCGTTACCTGAACGCCAGTGGTTTTGGTGAAATGGTCAGCAAATGCTTTGGCTATAGGTCCAACGGTGGTTGATCCGTCAATAATAATTTTACCGGCTGCCTGGGCTGTCCCTGAAGCCATGACGCCAAATACGGTTGCACTTAAAAGTATTTTTTTGAAAAGTTTCATAGTGATTGTCATCATTGGGTTAATTTGAAATAAGCTGCAAAATTATTTAGGTATGAACCGGTTCAGCAAGGCTCTCCTTCAGCGGCAGGATAGGCCTTGCAAACCAGCCATACAACACACAACAGAAAGAACAACACACATTTTTAGAACTTGACAAGAGCATCAACCTGCAACTGGTGAAGCGTCGGGTTCAAAGCTTCCTTGTTAATTTCGTTGTAACAGAAGTATCTCGCCCCGATGGTCATGTTTTGGATAAGATGATAGGTCAACGCTACTTCAAAACCCTTGATGTTCACAATTGCTGTAGGGCGAGACAGACCCAGGGAGCCACCAACTTTTCTGTCGGAATCAGTGAAGTACGGGAATAGGGAATCGCTTTCGATGCGGTCGTATTTGGCGTCAAGCGCCCATTGCCCAACCTGCTTTGCATC
>CAINOO010000173.1 GCA_903851535.1 uncultured Chlorobiaceae bacterium
GATATTACAAATATACAGAATAAATAGAAAATGCTGCAACTACCCTGACAACAGCAAACAAGCAATGAATTGTATCAATGGGTGTGTTCAACGATTTTCTGAATCAGAAAATACGGCAGTAAATCATGGGTATAATGCCATGCCGCAAAAAAAAATCTGACAGGGGGCAAGCCCCCTGTACCCCGCTAATTGTTGAATAGATAAATGGTTAAAAAGCCCGCACAGCCCGAACCCGATCGAGGTTCGTCTTATAGCCCCAGTTCTGGGCCCCATTGTTGAAGTACTGGCCCCATGCGTAATCCGCACCGTACTCCGTAGAACTCCAGTAGTAGTTATCCGCAAAACCGCCAACATCATCCTTACGGAGATAGAGCTGATTCAGTTGCCAACGGTTCGGCAAAAACCAGTCACTATAACCATTACTCACCAGCCTATTACAGGCCGCTTTTGCATCCGACCAGGTAAAATATCCTTCATCCTTACCCGAAGAGTGACCCCGCATATCCTCGTTTGCGGCAACAAGACCGTGTTGACCTGTGCCATCAACATAAAAAACAATACCACCTCGATACTGTTCACCAATGGATACCGAAAAAGATACGGCTGAAACCGTCACCATACTCAAACTGGTGAACAAAAGCATTATCCATAACCGGGCAAAGCAAGCTTTTGCAAGAAGTTTCATGATGATTGCTGTTTCGTTTTAAGGGATTTGTGAAACTGGCCAAACTGCAGAAGAAAATAACACTTGCAATGTACAAAATTTACAGAGATGTTTGTTTTCAGAGAGGCTGGCGATTGAACGGACACAAGCACAATCCCCCCGGGAACTCATTGCACCAAAAAACCATTTCTGTACGGAAAGATGCTCAAAAACAGAGATTGATTGTGACGGCAGGTACGAATGGTTCGTCGAAAACAATCCGCACCGAAAATCTGCCAAGCCCTGAATGAATAGATGGGAGAGGCTGTATTTTTTTCAAACTTTAATTTTATCTTTCTCCCTTTACGGTCTCTCACTAATTTTGGAGGTGTTTCATGGCTCAAGATATTGTGTGCACTATCGATGATGATGACAATCGCTTGCTTGAAATGCGTGCTGCCCGGCACGGTTGGAGCATAGAGGAAGAGGTGCGTCAGATTTTGCTCAGTGCTGTCAGCGATGAGGTTCCAGCATATCAAAATCTTGGATCACGTATTGCTGCCCGATTTGCAGGCGTTGGCCTGACAAAACCATTAAATGAATTTCGGGAAAACATCATCGAGCCGATGGACTTTGGTTCATGATTACCACAAACTTGACTATGCCAAACAAACCTGAACAAAATTTAGCATCTGTTGTTGGGGCAGAGACCTACGCTGTCTGGGTCAATATGCTCAACGAACTTGTTCCTCAAGGCCGAACCCACCGCCTTGTTCCTCTCGTTGCCGGAATGTTGCATTATGCCGTTGCCATTGCTGCAAAGAAACCTGATGAAAAATCCGGGACAGCATCAGCAGTTCAATCTTTACTCTACGCTGCGGAGGCATCAGACCCTTCGGAAGTTGAGAACTATCTGACGGAGATGGTAAAACAGCTTTTCAGGGATGCCAAGGTTGACTACAGCAGAACCAATGCGCGCGGCAAAAAATACAGCATCCTGGAGAGTACTTGTGAAGAGTTTGTCAACTGGTACAATATGCCATGGGAGTGACACTGAACCTCAAGAGGTTGTTGCCTTTTGGAGCCATTATTGGCAAAAAGTTCCCTTTCGTCGTTATTACAAAACAGAGGAATATAATTGAACATCATTGACTCCTGGGATTGGCGCTATCGAGTAGCGTTTGACCAATCCCTTCGTTCCAAGGTGGAAGAGTCCATTCGCAAGATGAGCCCTGAGCCCTCTCGCAGGATTATGACCTCTCTTCTCTCCACTTACACCAACATGCTTTCGGTAAGTCAGTTGGTTTCGACTTGCTGTGACGAGGCGTGCGATAGACAAGCGGCTATTGATGCTGCAACGAAGAAGAGACCTCTCTTTCTTCCGGTTTTTTTGGGTGATATATACCGTTCAAAGATTGAATCGTCTGAGAAGCTGAGTGCCGCGAACAAGGATGTATTGCTTAAAATCGTCAAAACTGCATCCACAGAGCCCTTTTGCAATTACCACCGCGACATATTTGAGCCAATTTTTGGCTCTGCTCTTGAAGATCTTTTGAAAAATGCTGTAACTGAGATAGAACCTCCAATCGTCGATGCTGGAATATCCGGTCATGACTTTTTAAAAATCACCAAAGAGATCATTCGGGAGTTGCACGAAACAATTCCCTCATCCTTAAAGGGAATTGCAGGATACATCCCCGATTTTACTATCAAGGTTGTGCCGGATTTTGGCTTTGCTGAATACTGGCCGACATCTTTGTCTGGTGCGGATGCCGATGAACTCATTGTTTATGATAACCCGGATCAGCTCGGGTATCAAAATTTTCGAGCAACAATTGCCCACGAAATTTTTGGTCATAGCACGTTTTACAGTCTTGTCAATGAGCGACAGCCACCATTCTTTGATCATGGAGCAATTGCTTTTGTAGAGGGCTGGGCAACCTGGTGCGAATGGGCAACATCTCACAAGGATCTTGCCAAACACCTCAAATCAGCACGCTGCAAAAGTTTGGAGCTCTTTCATGGAACAAATGCAGAAAAGATTCAAGGTGATATCAGAGCTGTTACCTCACACCTGGGATACTCGAAAGCCGTTACCAGTTCAAGCATTGAATACTATTTTCAATATCCTGGCATGGGGTTATCTTATGTACTTGGCGCTCTGTGGTTTGAGCATCGTTTTTCAACTATTGAGCCAATAGAGTTCTTCAAATCAATACAACAAAAACCCTGGGGAGATTTCTTCGCACTATGGTAAACCTTCAACCCGGTTTTTATTTTTGTCACGCATTCGATCTTGGAACCCGTTTAACCCGTTTTTCTGAATGGAGTAAACGGGATACTCTGCCTGTTGCGCCAAAAGTATTGAGATACAAGCAAGTCAAATTCAATGGCGCCGAATTATTTGTAAATCAGATGGGATTTGCCATAGTATTTCAGCGCATAAACCATGTAACAAACTATGCTGAAGCTCATCAATGCTATAGCCACAACTTTGAAAAGCCATATTCTGAGCTCTCTACCGCGCTTCACAAGCTCTTTGGCATTCGGCCAATCGGCGACACCTCGTTCGTTGTTGTATTAGGCGCCGAGAAGCTAACCATTGAATGGCAAGCGGTGCACGCACCATGTACCTCAGCCTCTATAACCTCGTTGATCGAGGCGCTTTTTATTGATGAACTGTGCCGCGTAGTAGAACGACAAAGCGATTCGTTTCTCAAGGAATCTTCGCTCGCTGAAGATCGTCTGCTTGCTGAGTACGCCGAAAGTCTTTTTCCTCTCGCTTATCCTTCAGGTTTTCTTGTTGAGCATGTGGAGATATCGGAAATGGAGAAGTACTACGATACATGGAAACTTGCCGGGCGCGTCATATCGCTTCACCAAAGATTTACAGAGTCTGTTGTAAACACAGCCCTTTATAACGGCCATCTTGAGAGAAATCGTCAAAACACTTTGAATACAGTGCTTGCGGCTATTGCATTGCTCTCTTTAGCTCAGGTCAGCCCCACTATTTCGAACATACTTAGCAAGGCCGCAATCGCGACTACAGAAGAGCAACTCAATCAGTTTTTAATCAGCGCGGCGGTCGTTTCGCTACTCTACGGTGGCTGGCAATACATTGTAAAGCCATGGACAAGCATTATTGTTGACAATATCAAGCGAGCTTATTTGACTCGGCGAGCAACCAGTGGAAGAATAACCCC
>CAINOO010000174.1 GCA_903851535.1 uncultured Chlorobiaceae bacterium
GCCGGATATGGGTAAAAAGTGGCGCTGACAAACGACATGTGACGGCACGTGAGGAGATGCAGCGAATGTTTCAACAATCTGGTCTGCTCTATGCGGATGAAGTGCCGGTTCAATATGCAACGCTTGATGCGCTGAACCAGAAAGAGCTGAACGACTATTTTGAGCGCCGGTACCATAAATCAATTGAAGCGACTGGCCTGGGGTTGCCCAAACTTATGCAAAACCTGAGTCTGGCACACAATGGTGTGCCAAATCTGGCGGCACTGCTTCTTTTCGGCAATGCCCCACATACACTCAAGCCTGCTTTTATTATCAAGGCCGTAGCGTTTCCCGGTACCGTGCTGCACGACAATCACTATCTCGACAGCGAAGATATTGATGGAAACCTCCCTGAACAATATCGACGCGCCATCGCTTTTATCAAGCGCAATCTCCGCCACGTACAGGGTAATCAAGGTTTCAACAGTCCCGGACAACTTGAAGTACCCGAAGCCGTCTTTGAAGAGCTGCTGGTCAATGCGTTGGTACATCGCGACTACTTCATCAGCGCACCAATACGCTTGCTCATTTTTTCCGACCGTATAGAAATTATCAGCCCCGGTCACCTGCCAAACCATCTCGATGTTGAACAGATCCGCTTTGGTTTATCCAATCTACGCAACCCTGTACTGGTCTCTCACGCTTTTTATATGCTCCCCTACCGAGGCATCGGGAGTGGCATCCCGCGAGCTACTGAGGCGTGGCCGCATATCGACCTGATCGACGACCGGCGCGGCAATCAGTTTAAAGCCATTATCAGGCGAATCACATAGCGAATGTGGCAGCCTTGCCTGAGGCTCACCGGTTTCACGCTTTATATGTATCTTGCATTCATAAAACCTGATTCCCGCTATAAAACAATATCCGACCATGACACTACGCTCATACTTCGAGTTCGACCGGCACGGTACCAGTTACCGCCAGGAGACGCTTGCCGGCATCACCACCTTCTTTACGCTCTCCTATATCATTATTGTCAATCCGGCCATTCTTGCGGCGGCGGGTATCCCGAAAGGGGCCTCGATGACGGCGACCATCCTCACCTCCATCTTTGGCACGCTGCTGATGGGGATTTACGCCAAACGCCCTTTTGCCGTAGCTCCCTACATGGGCGAAAATGCCTTTATTGCCTATACGGTGGTGCAGACGCTCGGCTATTCGTGGCAGACGGCGATGGCGGCAATCTTTATCGGCGGTGTGCTCTTTACCCTGATTACCATCGGGGGGCTGCGCCAATGGCTGGCTGAGGCGATTCCCTCATCGCTCAAACACAGCTTTTCGGGGGGAATCGGTCTCTTTCTCGCCTTTCTCGGCCTCGGCGAGATGGGAGTCGTAACACTCGGTGTGCCGGGTGCGCCGGTACAGCTCGGCAATCTTGCGCAACTCCCTGTACTGTTGAGCCTTGGCGGGCTGCTCCTTACCGCCGTCCTTCTCAGCCAGCGAGTCACCGGCGCTATCCTTGCCGGGATGATCGTGACGACGGGGGCATTTCTCTTGACCGGCCTCGTTCCCCTTCCCATAGCGGCGTTCAGTATGCCGCCCTCCCTTGAGCCGATCTTTATGAAAATCGACCTGCAGGGAGCGCTGACCTGGGGATTTGCCAGCGTCATCATCAGTGTGCTGGTGATGGATTTTGTTGATACGATGGGTACCCTGTTCGGCTTGTCGTCACGAGCCAACCTGCTTGATGAACAGGATAACCTGCCGGAGATTGAAAAGCCGATGCTGATCGATGCGCTCTCAACCATTGCCGCTTCGCTCTTCGGAACCACGACGGCGGGCGTCTATATTGAGTCTGCCGCCGGTATTGAGCAGGGGGGAAAAACCGGATTTACCGCGCTTGTTGTGGCCGCCCTCTTCGCTCTGGCCCTCTTTTTTTCACCCGTGCTCACCATTGTGCCGCCCTACGCCTACGGGCCAGCACTGGTGGTGGTCGGCATGTTCATGCTGCAGTCGGTGACGAAGATGGATTTCAGCGACTACAGCGAGCTTCTCCCGGCCTTTCTGACCATTGCCCTCATGATCTTCACCTTCAATATCGGCGTCGGTATAACTGCCGGATTTATTGCCTATGTTCTCCTGAAACTCTTTACCGGAAGGGTACGCGAAGTGCGAGGCGGGATGTGGATTCTTGCCGGACTCTCGTTTACCTTCTATCTTTTTTATCCCTACCATTAAACCCTGAACAACGAATGCTGAACGCGAAACTGCGCATAGCCCAGATTGATTGCACGCTGGCCAATTTTGATAAAAATCTTGCCCAACACTGCGCCCTGACGGAAGAGGCGATACGGGACGGGGTTGATGCCATCGCCTTCCCCGAGCTTTCACTCACGGGGTACAATGTTCAGGATGCGGCACAGGATATTGCCATGCACATTGAGGATGCAAGGTTTGCCCCCCTCTGCGAGCTGAGCAGGAAGATCACCATTATCTGCGGCGGCATTGAGCTGAGCGATGATTACGGCGTCTATAACTCGGCGTTGATGTTTGAGGATGGGGTTGGCCGCAGTGTCCATCGCAAAATTTACCTGCCCACCTACGGCATGTTTGAGGAGCTGCGCTATTTTTCTGCCGGGCAGCAGATCAAGGCGGTCACCTCAAAACGGCTTGGCAAAATCGGCGTGGCCATCTGCGAGGATTTCTGGCATGTCTCGGTGCCTTACCTGCTGGCTCATCAGGGCGCCAAGCTGCTTTTTGTGCTGATGTCGAGCCCGTTGCGCATGTCGCCAGGAAGCGGCAATCCGGCGATTGTAACCCAGTGGCAGACCATTGCCTCAACCTACTCTTTTCTGTTCAGCAGCTATGTCGCCTGCATCAACCGTGTGGGCAACGAGGACAGCTTCACCTATTGGGGCAACTCATCAGTAACAGGGCCGGATGGCACTGTCCTCTGCGCAGCACCCCTCTTTAAACACGTTGTAATGGACGCTTTGGTCGATGTTACAGAGGTGAAACGCGCCCGTCTGCACTCCTCCCATTTTCTCGACGAAGACCTCCGTCTTATCAGCGCCGAACTCAGCGACATCATCGGGCAGGGACGACGGTTGTGAGTGGAATTCGATAAAGAGATACCACAATGATTACGGATAATTATAATGAACATCACACCTTTGCAAACAGAAACAGAGGATCAAAAACAATAACACATTCAGGGAAAAGAGGTATCACTATTCTGAATAAGCGGGATGACAACGGACGAAATATTCCCTGAATTTTTATCAAAGGGCACAACGCAACACTCGTCCTGAAAGATATGCCGAACGATATGGTAAACCAAAAAAGGCAATAATCGTTGCGCCAGATTCACCTTCTGCATAAAAAGCTGCGCATTGCTGCTGAAGTATTACTGATTGCGTATTGAGATCGACAACAATGACCTTATCGGACAAAAAAGTTTCAATACGCATATTCAATTTTGAATCGAGGCAACTCAAACGCTTGCAATGTTTACCAATATTTCGCTTCTGCAGAGCCTCTTCGTTAATTCCTTTCACAACAATAAACGAGATAACCCCTTTGGTACTCTTTTGAAATAGGAAGAAACAAAAATTTATTTTAAATTGCCCGCGTGTCATTATGTACAATCACATTAATTATCCGAAGCCAATCATGTCAACACTTACAGAAATTCAGTCACAGATAGCCGAGCTACAAAAGCAGGCTCAGGAAATCATCAACGTTGAACGCAGGGCAGTCCTTGATGATATCAAGGTGAAGATGACTACCTATAATATTTCAGTGGAAGAGCTTGAAAGAAAGGGAAAAGCTGTCAAGGCTGGACTGAGAACCCCTTCTCCCATCAAGTACAGAAAGAGTGAGACTGAATATTGGGTAGGCAGAGGTCCAAAACCGCAATGGGTCAAGGCAATTGAGAGAGATGGTGAAAATATCGAATTGTACCGCGTGCCGGAATAAATCAGGACGACCGGTTCCCTTGCTTTATTCAGCATAATTTCAGGCAACCTCAAGCAGTTGACAATCAGGAAAAGTTTTCCTGATTGTCAACTGCTTGAGGCTTTTTTGTTTATTGTTCCATAGAGAAGCCCGGGCGAGTCAGACTTTTGCGACAGGTTTCAGGCAGGCTATTCATGGCTGCCAATGCCTCTTCTTCACGCTCAAAAAGCCCGAAAACGGCTGAACCACTGCCGGAAAGTGACGCAAAGATGCTTCCCGCTTCAAGCAATGCGGATTTAACCTGGCGAACAGCCGGGAAATGATCGGATACAGCAGGCTCAAAATCATTTTCAAAGAGTGCCAAATCATCTTTCTTTCCTGAAAGACAAAGATCTGAAACAAGTTTTTTTAAATCCGGAAGCTCACGATCGAAGCGCGGATAGAAATTCCTGTAGGCCCAGACCGTTGCAATATGCTCTTCGGGAAACACTGTTACGATATAATAGGGAAGGGTGATTCCGAGATCATCGAGATCATCTCCAATGCCTCGCGCGTAGGCGAGCCCTTTCATGGCGAGAAAATAGGGAACGTCGGCTCCAAGTTTGACGGCAAGAGCGTGCAATTCGGTCGGTGAGACATTTACCTGCCAAAGCTGATTGAGTACCCTGAGTACTGTTGCTGCGTCACTGCTTCCCCCTCCAAGCCCCGCGCCAAAAGGCACCTGCTTGTCAAGTTTCATGGCTACACCCTTCCTGGTTCCGGTAAACTGCTGCAAGGATCTGGCAGCCTTGATACAGAGGTTATTGTCGTCCACCGGTAGATCAATCGTTGAGCAGCTCATCGAAATAGTTTCGGATTCACTGAATTCAAGCCGGTCATACCAGTTGATTGGCGCAAAGATAGTCTCAAGCGTATGGTAGCCGTCCTGGCGCTTGCCGGTTATGAAAAGGCCGAGATTGATTTTTGCAAAAGCTTTCAGTGTGAGGGTATACATGGAAGGCAATTGGTTTTTATATGAAAAAATTTGGCATATTCAGGGAAGAAATATCCCGCAGGAAACGCTGAACAAGAATAAACTGCACCATTCATGCTTTCTGAAAAGAGGTTGTTCCATCCTGGCAAAAGCGTCGCAACGCTCTGCATTGCGCTCTTTGTGACACTCTTGTCACCACAGATTCTCTACACGGCAACAGATCACTCCTATGCCCGGGAGATAGAGCTTTATGTTGCTGAAGATAAGGTTTATTTACTGGAAAATATTCGGCAAAACATCACCCGCCCTGCGGAAAAAATGGTTGTTGATGCCCTGCTTTGCGAAAGTGGACCGGAGGCGATAGAGCTTTTCCGGAAACAGTTGAAAGATTATCCTGATCCTGTGCTCAATAAGCTCAGCACTGCACGAATAGCCGCTTACACCCAGGCGCTCAATGGAACAGCACCGCTTCCGAAACTTTCGCAGCCTCTGCCACAACAGAAACCTCTCCTTGCAGAGGGAAAAGAGGGCGAAAAGCAGGAAATAGCAACCGTTGCTGAGAAACCAAAACGTGAGGCACTGCCTCTGGCGGAAAAACCAAAGCGCGACACGCTGCCTCCTCCGATACCCGTTGCGGAGAAACCAAAGCAGAAAGCCCTCACCTCTGAGATACCGTTGCAAAAAAAATCAATACGGAAGAGCGTTTCTCTCAAGCCACCTCTGCCTGTGAAATCGAAACAGGAAGAGACCGATGCAAAAACAATCGGCTTTACGCTGCAGTTTGGGAGTTTCAAAAATAAAGAGAATGCGGAGGCGCTCGCCCAAAAGGTATCGCTCTTCAAACCGGCCAAAGCCACTCAGGAGGGCGAGTTCTATAAAGTGCTTTTGAAACATTATTACACATCAAAAGATGAGATTGCTGCCCTGGTCAGAGAGCTGCCGTTTATCGCGACAATTGTTCCAGTAAAAGAGGCGCAGCATTGAACCAGAGAGAAAAAAACCTGATGAAACGAGAAAGCACCATCATTGGGCAATCGGTGCTGATTACCCAACTCAAACAACTTGCTCTCCAGGTTTCCGGAACCGATATTACGGTATTGATCATCGGAGAGACC
>CAINOO010000175.1 GCA_903851535.1 uncultured Chlorobiaceae bacterium
CCAACGGGCACAATTCTCTGCTTTCTTCCCTTGCCGGTCAGCTTGACATATCCTCCGTCAAGATCAAGATCTTCCGTCCTCAATTCAATCAGCTCCGAAATACGAAGCCCGCTGCAATAGAGCAGCTCAAGCAGACTGCGATCACGCTCACGGATAAAAGATTCATCAAGATCGTTTTTCTCCGGCTTGCGGAATCCATGCACCGTAGCCGGAAGCAGCTCGTCAAAAAGCTTTTCTGTCTGCTGTTCCGTCAAAAAACCGGGAACACGCCTCGGATACTTTGGGGTCGCAAGAGCCGAAAAGAGAGAACTCTTGATATGGCCGCCCTCGTGCAAATATCGATAAAAGCTTTTAACCGAGGCAAGTTTTCTGGCAATTGAGCGTTGCTGAACTCCCCGATCAATCAGGGCTCCCATAAAAAGCCTTACCTCAACCGTTGTGACCTGTTCCGGATCAAAACCGGTCAAATCGCTCAGCCCAAGATGCTCTGCGAGAAAAGAAAAAAACTGGACAAGGTCAGTTCTGTAAGCAATAACGGTATTGGGCGACAGATTCTTCAGGCTGCGAAGTTTTTCAAGAAAGTCACTGATCGGCAGTGAGCCTTCCCGAAAAGGGAGGGGTGAGGGTGATAAATTTTTCATGAGAGCGCAACACAAACGAGTTCCTCTCTCCCCTTGAGATAGTAGAGAGCGTCACGGCGGAGCAGAAAATTGTTCAGGGCAGGTTTTTCCGCACCCTCTTCTAGGGTATCTGCATAGAGAAGGCAATCGCCGCGCCATACCCTGAGAGAAGAGTCCCATAACCCGTTCAACGTATGCTGCTCATGCAAAACAGCAACAGTAAAATCCTCGTGAACAATACATTCCGCACGGGTTGCTGCGCCAATACCGACTCTCTGGAGAGCTATGCGCTCTGCTGCCATCCCTTCCGTCACAAACTCCGGCAAGGTGACCTGCTGGCGCACCTCCTCCTGCAGCACCTCCCCCCTGAGAGCATTAACCTCAAGAGTGTCGAGACCGAGACTGCGAGTGTCGGCACCGGTAACGGGATCAATAAGAAGAAAATGGCGCTCGGGAAAACCGGCAAAAGAGGAGAGCTGGCAGACAATAAACTCTTCTTCAAGATTTGCGACAAACACAAGATCAGGCCGTGACCACGCCACCCCGCCTCCCTTGAAATCGACCGCCCATATTCCCTTATGCTCCGGACTGTTCGGCTGACAGGCAGAGCAGTATACAAGATCGCCAAGGGTTGTTTCAAGCACGATGAACCACCCTTCCATGGCAGAAAAAGGGCGGAGATAATCCACAAAAAGATAATCATCGCAAAAAACAGTGCCAGTCAGGGTATCAATGCAAAAAAACAGTGCCTGCCTGCTGCCGGCAAAGCGCTTCTGCCCGACAAGGTGACCCGCCTGGGTAAACATAAGCTGCCAGACAAGTGCACCATGGCCGGCATGATAGCGCCAGCGAACAGCAAGTTCATCACCTGTATTTATCATTGCGGGGTTGATTGCCTTGTCATTTTATAGATAGTCACCGCAACACTCCTGGAACCCCCGTCATACCTCCTCTGAAACGGGGTGATCGAAAAGTTGTTTTCCGCCGCAAGCTCAAGAAACTGCTCGGCAAGCCGTCTTCGGGGATCGGCAATATAGGCCGCACCACCGGGTTTGAGCAATTTATCGATCGCTGTCACAATGGGAAGCAGGTTCACCCTTTCATAAAGTACATCAGCGGCAAAAAGCAGGTCAAACTGCTCATTGCACTGCACAAGTCGCCAGTCGAGCCGTTCGCACGCAAGCCTCACCCTGTTTTTCAGGGCATTATAGCGGGCAAAACGAAGCGCCTCAAGAGAGTAGTCTGTCGTCAACACACTGGCCCCTTTCCAGGCAGCAACAACCGAAGCCATGCCGACACCGGCACCTATCTCAACCACACGCAGCCCCTCAAGCGAAAGTTCATCAGCGATAAAGGAGGAGAGCGTTATCGCTGAAGGCCATATTTCCGCCCAGTAGGGCATCTGCTCATCCTTGACAAACTCTTCAGGCGAAATCCGGTCAAGAAGCGCATAACTGTCGAGCACACTCAAAAAACTGAACGAATGGGCACCAAAGGTATAAGCCGTTTCAGCAAGATCATACTCGGCAGCCAAGGCCTTGTGGATCAGCGCCAGCTCAGAACCCTCCCCTTCCCGGGATATCTCCATAATCAACGGCCATTTACTTGGGGGAACAACCATAAAATCAAAACGAAAGGTAGCAAAAAAATAGCCACAGATTTTTATTTTGCATCGAAATGAAAAAACCAATCCAATCAACCACCAAAGACCCGCATGAAAAAAGAACTTCTTGAACTCTTCAGCAACAGCTACCCCGACCGGGACTATACCATCGAAATTGTCAATCCTGAATTTACCTCAGTCTGCCCCAAAACCGGACTTCCGGATTTTGGCACCATTATCATCCGCTACGTGCCCGACAAAAGCTGTATCGAGCTGAAATCGCTGAAATACTATTTTCTCGAGTTCCGCAACGCAGGCATCTTTTACGAGAATGTCACC
>CAINOO010000176.1 GCA_903851535.1 uncultured Chlorobiaceae bacterium
ATCATGAACACCACGTCATCTCCATGAGTTATAAGCTTGTTCTGAAAAGAGAATGCAGGAACATACAAAAAAGCCTGCAATCCGACATAACAAAGCCGGAATTACCCATCCATTTTCCCGAGGCTTTGGCTTATTTTGTATCGTTCTGTTTTGCCGGATGCTATCGAATAACAAGAATGGCCAGCAGATTCGTTGGGGTCACTTCTCCTGATCGTGCTGGTTTTCGGGCAATACGGAGGCGTGAACAGTCGCAGAAAAGCTGAGAGGGTTTCCGCTCGCCCAATGAGGGTGGCAGGGGCTGTTCGCCATTCATTTTTGAGTTGACCAGTGCTTTTTTCCGCGGAATATCCTATTGTTGTGCTTTTTCATGGGTGATACCAGCCGTCATCTGACGCAGTTCGATCGTCTCAAAACAGAACGGAGCTACGCGCCATTGTTTGGCTGTAAGCCAGGGCACTTGGCATCGTCTCATGCAGTCAAAAGATTTTATTGAGTTTTGTCTTTTCATCAGGTAAAGCTGTTGATATGATGATATGTCGTATCGTTGCATATCGGCTATATATGCGGCGGAAAGCTTTACGCAAGTGTTTTCGGCTACGCTTTACGGGAACAAATACACGCACGATGTCACTTGGCATTGGATGCCTGCGACAAAAAAAGAGCCTGCCGCCGCTATTTCTTCCTATTCGCACAATTTTTTTGAAATGAGCGCCCTGGTGTCAAGAAAATGAACAACAGGTTGAGTCTGGAATAATCTTTTTTTGTATAAAATCAGGATTATTCGGACTGTTTTGCTATAATTTGGCTTCGCTTTCTTTCTTTTCTTTCTATCTGACCTCGGGTGGGCTGCAGTTGTGCGAATAGCTCGGTTTAGGAGTGACTTACTGGAATTTTTCTCATACCTACAATGAAGTTGGGGGGCATGCTTTTGCAAGCGAATATGCCAGAAACGCGGATGTGATTGAGATCAAACGTAAGGAAAAGTGAGCCCTGAAAGTTAACCGAATGCTTATGGATACATTGACAGAGAACTATCTGAACGGAATTGATGAATCGGAGTGGCAGAAGTGCCGAAAATGCGAGATGGTCGTGGTGGTGGCCAGCAGACAGGCAGAAATTATCGAGACGCTTGAGGTACCGGTGGGATGCGGGGTTGGTGATGCGATTATCACTGGGGTTCGTGGTGGACGGTGGCCGGTTCGGTGGGAGTTGTTTGAAAAACTCTATGAGCCGATCCATATGCTGCAAATGGGTGAAGATGGCTGGTATCACACTCTCCCATATGAAGTTGATGCGACCAGGCTGATTTGTCCATTTCGTATTGAGCTACCCGGCCAACAGGGAGCGCTTTCCGGAAAAGTGGACGAATGGCTGGTCAGAAAGCAGGATGGTAGTTTGGGAATTGTGGCAGGGGATATTTTTTCCGAAACCTATGATCTCGTCAAATGAAACAATCAAGAAAAGGTTTTCTCTGGATAAAAATTGGCAAGAGTATCGACTGGGTTGAGCGTTATGGGTTACCTGTTGTTTTCCTGTTGGTTGCGGTGGCGACAATTCTCTGGATGCAAGTCAAGATACAGTCATCCTGCCTATCCTTTCCAGAGGCTCTTTACGCTGCGTTACAATTCATAGCCGTAAACAAGGTGGTCGATGAAACGATTTCAGACCCATGTATTCGTTTCTGGTTGCATATCACACAGTTTACGATCCCTCTATTTGCTTCCGGCGCCATTTTTGCGGGCTTGTTCAACGAGCGTATCCATCCGTTCCTGAAAAGAAAAACGGTCAATAAGTATCGGGGTCATCATGTTATCGTCAGCTATGGCGCTTTTGGCAAAGCTCTGGCAGAAGCAATATCAGATGTCAGTAAGAAGGCACAGATCGCCGCGGTCGATAAACAGTATACTGCCGAGCATGATAAAGAATCTCCGTTGAAGATTCTCTATTACGACGCATTGCGGGCTAATCTCTTCAAAGAGGCAAACCTGGAATTTGCCAGCAGGCTCTATCTGATGCTTCCTGATGAGCGGGCTAATCTCTCCCTGCTTGAAAAAATCAAAAACAAACCTGAACCGAATTTTCCAATAACAGACCATATCCGGAGCCAGTTTCTTGCAATGAAGAATTGGCTCATGAATTGGATCGGGATTAAGCGTAAAAACAAACCTGACACCAACCTGAAAGTCTATCTTCGTACTCAATCATTTGCCATGCAGAATCTGCTGATGGACTGGGTGGGAATCAATGCATTCAAACAAGAGGGTCTTGATATACACGTATCGAATCCTTATGCTGTCGCAGCACGGGGCATCTTGAACCGGTATTCACCGGATTTGTATGTTTCAACTGACAAGTCTGGGCCGATATCGCAGGTCGTGATGGTCGTTGGAACTTCCGAGATGGCCAAGGCGATGGTACTTCGTTTTGCCCGTATCGGCACCTATTCCCGAAAGGGAAAGCTCCGGCTCATCTGGGTTAGCGAAGGAGTAACTGATACTTTGAACGAGTTGAAAACCCTGTACCCTGCTCTTGATACTGATTATGACGATCTCAAGTACTGGAGTCTCGACCCGGAAGTATCCAAAGAGTATTTCGAGAGCGTTTTGCCTCCAATCAGCCTGGTGTTGGTGGATCAATCGGCTGAACAGGCCATTCGCAACGGCGTGATTGCCGGTTCAGATGACGCATCATGGCCATCGGCAATCTATGTCTGTCATGACTCGGACATCCGGAATCTTGCTGAATCACGCGACATACAAGCCGCGCTGTGCTCCAAGCCTCAGGCATCCAGGATAGAAGCCTATGGAGATAACGGGCGGCTTATACTTGCCATACAAAACAAGTCAGTGCTCGGCATTGCTAAAAATAAAGCTTTAGCTGCGTTTCCCTATCGCATAGAGGAGCAATGCATTGATAAACTGTTTGCGAAAACCGTAGTTAAAGATCGAGCTGATGATCTTGCCAAAGGATATAATGCAGTGTATTCCAACTTGCAAGATGAGGCAGCAATCAATGACGCCTGGATTAAAATGCCAGTGTATTGGAAGGAATCAAACCGTGATCTTGCTGATCATCTTGCCATAAAAGCGCGATATGCAGGCATTAATGCTGACACCGTCAGTAACGTGGTCTTTGATGGTGTTGGTTCGATTTCTGAGGAAGATGAACGACAAATGAAGGTTGCATTCGACGACTTGGTCGTTATGGAGATGCGCCGCTACCGTGCGTTTATGTTCATGAACTATTTTCTGCATGGAGCCCATGCTTCGGAGTACCTGAAGCGCGTTGAGACAATTCCGGCGTTGAACAAGCCGGAGAAAGAACTCGATCAGTGTCTGCGGGTCAATAACACGTTACTCAAAGAAGAGTTGCCAGAGGATGAGCGCAATAAAGACTACAACATCGTCAAAATATCAATAGAAGTGATGAAAAAGAGGTAACTATTGAAATGCCGTTACTCATGAATAACCTGAAAGTCGGATAAAGCGCACACATTAACTGAAAAACATCGCCACATGAGCACTATTTCAAAAAAAGTAGTGCTTTTTTCTTGCTTTTTAACGTGTGCGTATGTGTCGAGAGGGACACGCGTCAAAAAGGAGAATCCACCATGTCTAAGCCGGTAACGGGAAAAACTCACGTTGGCCAGCGGCGTGAAAATGCACCCGAATGGCGATATTTTTCCTCTATGAGCGGGTTACAGGCTATAATGAACGGACCAGAAAGACCTATACTGGCAGTCAAAAGCTTCAAGGGAAAATCAAGTCGGGAGAACAGGAGATAATCCTCACACGCCAAAAAAAAACAAAAGTGAGGGAGGCGTAGTTGGTGCGCTCCGCATGCACAGTGGCCTCGCGGATATTCTGGAGTGGGTCGGTAAAGCCTCCGGCATTGACGTGCGTTCTTCGTTCAGCGTGGGCGACGCAGCCAAGATTCTCTCTATTACGCGATACGGGATCGGTTCCGGCGGAAACGTAACGGTCAATGAAGAGATACTGAAATGAGTTGCTCTGCTGGACGGCTGTTATGTGATCAAAACTGATGTGAAGAAAGAGTTTCTTTCGACCAAAGAAGTTCATGACCGGTACAACGCTCTGGCAAAAGTGGAGCATGCTTTCCGGACATTCAAACCAAGTCACCTGGAAATCCGACCGGTTCATGCACGAACCGAGGCCTGTACCCGTGGACATGTTTTTGCCGTCATGCTTGCCTATAAAATCGAGAGGCTGCTACCAGAGCTCTGGAAAAACTGTGCATGCACAGTGCTGGAAGGAAATGATGAACTTGGGGCCATACGCAGCACTATCGTCACCCTCAAAAAGTCAAGCTGTCAGAAAATTCCACAGTCGAAAGGACTTGCCGGGGAGTGACTTGCCGCTGCTGGAATTACGCTTCCAGCGATCATTGATGCCAAAAATGTCGATGTAGTCACAAGGAAAAAATTGGTTCCAAAGCGGAACTGAAATTGTAATAACGCTTTATGCTGATATTTTGCTCTGTTTCGTTTGGAACTTCCGTTCAAGCGTTCCTGAACGAGAAAAAACAGCGAAGCAGAGATCGTGTTTCGATGACTGTTTTACGAAATGACCGTCCGGTTAACATTTTTGTGCCGCCCCTTATGGGATTGTCGCTGGTGACATCTTGTCATATCGAGATTTTGTCATGGCAATTGAGGGGCATCAGGTTTTACTCCATCAAAGCGAATCGTAAGAATACTGAGTGGCCATGAAGAGGTCACTATATGATCTCTTTTGCCCGTTGC
>CAINOO010000177.1 GCA_903851535.1 uncultured Chlorobiaceae bacterium
AATCTTTCAGCGATGAAAGACCTTTCAAAAGGCCAGCTTATACCCGATCTTGTCGCCATTATCGGCAGCATTGATATCGTGCTCGGGGAGGTTGACCGATGAGTTCAACTGCTTTATCGCAATTTAGCATCCCTTTTCTTATGGGTAATAATCTCAATGCCTGGTCTGAAGCTCTGGTCGGGTTCAATCTTTTTGGGTTGCCTCTTGGTCTGGTTATTCTTGCCGCCATTCCCCTTGTATTTATTGCTCTCTACTCGCTTACCTATGGAGTGTACGGCGAGCGGAAGATTTCTGCTTTCATGCAGGATAGGCTTGGCCCTATGGAAGTCGGAAAATGGGGTATTCTGCAGACGCTTGCTGATATTCTCAAACTGCTCCAGAAGGAGGATATCGTCCCTACATCGGCCGACAAGTTTCTTTTTGTTATTGGCCCGGGTATTCTCTTTGTCGGTTCCTTTCTTGCCTATGCCGTACTGCCCTTCAGCCCGGCATTTATCGGAGCGAGCCTCAATGTTGGTCTTTTTTATGCCATAGGTATTGTGGCTCTTGAGGTTGTAGGCATTCTTGCTGCTGGCTGGGGCTCCAACAACAAGTGGTCGCTGTACGGAGCTGTTCGCAGCGTTGCCCAGATTGTCAGTTATGAAATCCCCGCAGCAATTGCGCTCCTGTGTGGTGCCATGATGGCTGGCACACTTGACATGCAGAAGATTACCATGTTGCAGTCGGGCTCCCTTGGTTTTGCACATTTTTTCCTGTTTCAGACGCCAATCGCCTGGTTGCCGTTTCTTATCTACTTTATCGCATCTCTTGCTGAAGTGAACCGGGCTCCGTTTGATATTCCCGAGGCTGAATCCGAGCTTGTTGCCGGTTATTTCACCGAATACTCTGGTATGAAGTTCGCCGTTATCTTCCTTGCCGAGTATGGCAGCATGTTCATGGTCTCTGCTATCATATCTATTGTATTTCTTGGTGGATGGAACTCGCCGCTTCCCAATATCGGGCCGCTTGCTCTCAATGATATGACCAATGGGCCTGTTTGGGGTGCATTTTGGATTATCATGAAAGGATTCTTCTTTATTTTTGTACAGATGTGGCTTCGCTGGACTCTTCCCCGTTTACGGGTTGACCAGCTTATGTATCTTTGCTGGAAAGTGTTAACCCCGTTTGCTTTTGTCAGTTTTGTGCTGACCGCAGTATGGGAAGTCTATGTCCCTTAAGAGAGTTCTACAGACAACGACCGGGAAAGTAATGACGTATAGATTATGAGTGAGTATTTCGGGAATATAAAAACCGGCGCAGTTACGATTGCCTCCGGTATGGGAATCACCCTGAAGCATTTTTTCAATGCGATCCATCGCAAGGGCGATGCCGGTGTTGATGATGTAAACTATTTTCGTCAGGTTGACGGTCTGTGTACCCTGCAGTATCCGCGGGAGGTCATACCTACACCGAAAAACGGACGATATCGCCTCTATAACAATATTGAGGATTGTATCGGTTGCGGTCAGTGCGTCAGAGCCTGTCCGATTTCCTGTATCGCAATGGAGACGATCAAGGTTGCAACTGATGATCTGGCTCTTTGCGGAAAGACCTCGGATGGTCAACAGAAAAAATTCTGGATTCCTCTTTTTGATATTGATGTAGCCAAGTGCATGACCTGCGGAATGTGTACAACGGTCTGTCCGACGGAATGTCTCGAGCATACTCCAGTCAGTGATTTTTCCGAGTTTGACCGCAGCAACTTTATCTATCATTTCGGAAACCTTTCCCGCATTGAAGCTGAGGCCAAGCG
>CAINOO010000178.1 GCA_903851535.1 uncultured Chlorobiaceae bacterium
CAAAAACACCACCAATAAGCTTGGACTTCACAAAACAAATATAAACAAGGGTAGACCCGGGAACAAGAAAAGCCCTGATTTTACAGGGCTTTTCGGACTATACCGGATAGTGCTGGACTATCCTTTGGCGGAGAGGGTGGGATTCGAACCCACGGTACACTTACGCGCACAACGGTTTTCGAGACCGTCCGATTCAACCACTCTCGCACCTCTCCGTATGTTTATGGTAACAACCTGGCCAATTTATTGGTGCTCATGATGATGCCATCAGTAATGAGACATGCAAACGCGTCAACCAAGAGTTGTGAATATAATAAAAAAACACCAGAACCAACGATTACCGGATCTTGACCGTCAGCAATCAGGATACCAGGGCCGTGAATTGCATTGGCCTCAAAAGGGCACCACCAGGCTGCCATGACGTTTCAATATCTGACGGCATGAACCCATTCCGGAAAATTTTCCTGCAGCAGAAGGCAGCCTTGCTTGTTCTGTAAAAGTTCCCAAATCCTCGATCCGGTATGCTAATACCAGTTCATAATCATGTTGGATGCGATTTTTTTTGTTCTCCGTATTCTGCGGATGGTAACGGGCGTATTCGGTCATCTGCAATAAATGCAAAAAAGATTGGAGCTATTTTTATATAAAAAACATATATTTTATATATGCCTTTTTTATGTATTTGTTTTTCTTTAAATTCCGTTGTGAGTCTTGGTGTGATTTGTGGATGATTAAACGGTGTTATTTCTTTAAATCATGGAAAATCAAATATTTGCCAGCAACAGCTCCGGTGCCCTCAAGTTGATGGACTCAGGCGCTGTATTAGAGCGCAACTGTGATGCTTATGAAGATGTTTCCGAAAATCAGTTCTGCTATCAGTCGGGAGCCATGAGTCGGAACAATCAGGCGCTGTCGTCAGAAGATCGGGGAAAGATAGCAATGGGTGCGGAGTATGGCGGTGGAGTCATATTTTATGTCGATGCGACAGGAAAGCACGGACTTATTGTTGCCAAGGCTGATCTGACAACTCGTTTTTCTGGAGAGAGTAAAGAGGGTTTGACCTGGTATGATGCTGAAGTTGCATGCAATCTGCTTGAGAGCAATGGTTACACCGACTGGTTTTTACCGAACAAGGAGCAGCTTCGTCTCCTTTATCTCAACAAAGCAGTTAGCGATTTTACAGGCAACCATTACTACTGGAGTTCATCCGAGTATAACGCTGATCTTGCATGGGTACAGAATTTCTCCAATGGTACCCAGTATTTAATCAGCAAGATGTTTGGCCTTGATTTTGTCAGGGCTGTGCGGTCGTTTTAACAAAAAAGCCTCAGTTGATTGAGGCTTTTTTGTTACATTTATGAGCGGGAAACGAGACTCGAACTCGCGACCCCAACCTTGGCAAGGTTGTGCTCT
Organism: uncultured Chlorobiaceae bacterium; assembly: GCA_903851535.1. Taxonomy (GTDB): domain Bacteria; phylum Bacteroidota; class Chlorobiia; order Chlorobiales; family Chlorobiaceae; genus Chlorobium. The sequence goes on from CAINOO010000178.1 coordinate 1,414, forward strand.
ACCAACTGAGCTATTCCCGCTTTATGAGTGACAAATATAAGGATATTTTTTTTCTGTGCAACTTCCTGATGCACTTTTTTAAAGCTTTTTTTAATCATGGCTTTACCATGATTAAATTTGACGCATTATTTTTTCTTTTCCTGCAAAGCATGTAGTTGATCACGACACATAACGGTATTCGGATGATCCTTTCCCAACTTCTTTTCCCTGATTGTCAGTGCCTGCCGATAGAACGGCTCAGCTTTGTCATTGCCTTGCGCTTGCAGCAATTCCCCCAGATTGTTCAGGATGATTGCTACCAGAAGATGCTCCATACCCAAACTCTTTTCCAATATTGCCAGTGCGCGCCGATAGAGCGGCTCAGCCTCATCATATTTGCCCTGCGTTTTCAGCAATACCCCCAGATTGTTCAGGCTCGTAGCCACATCCGGATGCACCATACCCAGCGTTTTTTCCTTGATCGCCAGCGTCCTTCTGAACAACGGCTCTGCCTCAGCGTATCGGGCCTGCATTTTCAACAATCCTGCCAGATTGTTCAGGCTTTGCAGAACATCAGCATGTTCCGGATCCAACCTCTTTTCCCTGATTGCCAGTGCACGCCGAAATAACGGCTCCGCCTCATCATACTTGCTCTCTGCTCTCAGTAATTCCGCAAGATTGTTCAGGTCATGTGCTACATCAAGATGCTCTATACCCAGCATCTCTTCCCTGATCGTCAGTATCCGCCGCAATAATGGCTCTGCCTCAGCATATTTGCCCTGCGTTTTCAGCAATTGGGCCAGATTGTTCAGCTCATGAGCTACATCAGGATGCTCCATACCCACTCTTTTTTCTCTGATCTCCAACGCCCGCCAAAGCAATGGCTCAGCCTCACCATATCGTCCTGAGCTAAAGAGTCTTTGCCCATGAACATTGAGATACAAAGCATTTTCATCTGCAATGGCTGCCGCTTTCCTGTAATACCGGTCAGCATCGACATCATTGAATTGCAGCTCATAATTCTGCCCCTGCAGAAAATCCACTCCCGCCAAATCCTGCTGCAACACCTTGTGTTTCTTCCGAAACTGCTCCAGCAACCGGTTAACGGCATCATAATCAAACCTCTCACGAGCATACTCGATTTCCGGGAATAACGCCTTCAGTTCCTCTCCAACAGCTCCTTGCCTGACAATTTTAAAATTTTTCTCCGCCGCATCAGCCCGTTCCAAAGCCTTCAGAACATCACCCCACAACGTGGCGCTCTCCCCATCAGTCAATGCATCGAAAGACTTTTTGTAGATGTTCTGGACAATCCTTAAAAACGCAGGCTTGTTTTTCGCTTCCCGAATATTTTTATCAATAACCAGTATTTTAAGTTCAGCAAGCAACTTTTCAAGGGAACTTATATGCTCCGTTCTCGCTCCATCGTTCCCCGGAACAGTATTGGTATCTCCACCCGAACGACTGCCAACAATCATCCCGTCACCATTGGCAAGGCTCGCCCGTGAACCCCGTGAGTTCTCCTTTTTAGTGCCGAAGAACCATTCGAACGCACCCGCCAGGATGGCCGAAACAAGAGCTGTACCAGCAATGATGTATGCCGTAAAAATTTCTTTTTCCATACCAGAACGGGAGTGAGAGGTTCAACTGTAATAAAACTTGGTTACACAAGGTAATGCGCCTGCAAGGCAGACTTGATAACACCTGCCCCATCATTACAACATCATTCATCTCCTGATCATTCGCCGGAGAAGTCTCCCGCCTGCCCCATTACTCAGGATGTTTGAAATTATACAATTTTGATGCAATCATTTCTTGCTATTCGCCGGTTCTGTCCTGCGGAGTTTTAAACTTTCAAATGTCAAGCTTTCTGACTCTCATATTGATCCGTGCCGTAAAGATTGAGTTGCTTGCGATAATAGGCAAAAGCCTCTTCCTGTCGCACCACACCAAGCAGTTTTCCATTTTCGGAATCAAGAACCGGGAGCATGTCATAATCAGAGATTTCAAAAAGTTTGAGAGCTTCATCAAGTTTTGATGTTTCATCAAGCACGGGTACATCCTTTTTGGTGATGTCTTCAGCGATAATTCCAGCCAGATAGTCTTCTCTGAGAAGTGCTCGCATCTCATCGAGACTTATGATTCCGGAAAAAACTCCCTGGTTATCGGTGACCAGAAAACTGGACTCCGGTGTATTAAAAAAAACATCAATCATATTTTCAGCGCTTTCTGAACTGATGAATTTTACATAATCTGTTCTTACGACATTGGTGATTTTGATATGCTCCGCAACCGAAAGGGCAATACCAAAACCGACTCTGACTCCTTCCTTTTCAAGAACGTAACTCTCCATGCTGTGACGATAAGCAAGACGGGCAATCAGCGATGAGGTAACAGCAGCAAACATAATGGGCAGCACAATCTCGTATTGTCCTGTTACTTCAAAAAGAATAAGAATAACGGTCAGGGGAGCCCTCATAATGCCAGCCGTTAATGCACCCATACCGACAAGGGCATAAGCGCCAGACGTTGCGGTTATGGATGGAAATGTTAAATGAACAAGTTTACCAAACATACCTCCAAGCATAGCACCCATTTTCATTGCAGGCGCAAACATTCCCCCTGATCCTCCGGATCCGATACTGAGACCGGCAACAACAGGTTTGAAGAGGTAAATCCCGATCATGTTGCTCCAGCTTTCATTTCCATGCACGGCATTATTAATTGCTTCATAGGTAAAACCGTACAGACCGGGAAACCAGATACAGATAACACCACTCATAATGCCACCGATAGCAGGCATGGCCCAGACAGGTATCTTCCATTTCTTTTCCATTCTCCCAAACCACTCTTCAATAGTGTAATAAATCTTGATGAACATTACGGCTGAAAGACCGGCAAGAATTCCGAGTATACAATAAAAAAGAAGCTCTGTATTCGATACAAGAGCATATTCAGGAACCTGAAAAGTCGGAGAGTTACCCAGAAAGCTTCGTGAAAGTACGGTGCCTATGACAGCAGCAATAACAATTGGACTGAATGTTTTAACACTGAAGTCTCCGAGCAGCACTTCAACAGCAAACATGACACCGCCGATAGGTGCATTGAAAACAGCAGCAAGACCTGCTGCCGCTCCGCAACCGAGTAGTGTTCGTGTCTTGTTCGGCGAAAATTTCAACATCTGGGCTATCGTTGAACCGATTGCCGCTCCAACCTGGACAATTGGCGCTTCACGACCACCACCACCACCGGAGCCAATACTGAGTACCGATGTTATACTTTTATGGAACCAAAGTCTGCGGTCAATAATCCCGTCATTCTGTGCAACGGCTTTGATAACGGATGCAAGACCATGTCCTGGCCTGGCTTTTACAACAAAAGCATTATAGAGACCCACAAGCAGACCACCAAAGGCAGGAATGAAGGGAAGCAGAACCTTCCAGTAGTTGTTTATGAGTGTGGTTTTTCCGAACGAACGAAGACCTGTAAAGCTCAAGAAACTTATCGTCACAATGGCATCATGAAACATAACGGCGACATAGCCTGTCACAAAGCCGACACATGCTGCTACAAAAAGAAAAGGGATATCCTGATTAAGATTGAGCTGAACAAGCAAATAATCGAGACTGAGTCGGAAAAACTGCCGGGAATTCCCCTTAAAATATCGGCTCCGCCTGATGATGCTATAGGTAAAAGCAAGCGCCTTTCGTTTGAGATACGTTGTTTGGTGAGGTGCGGATTTCATGTGCAGGGTAAATAAACAATGACTCAGAAATATGAAGAATAAATTATTCGATCGAAGCACTTTGATGGTTATCTGATGAAGCTCTCAACATGAACAAAGTGCTTTCCGAACTCAACAAACTCCTTGGCATCATCAAAAAATGAGTCAATAGCACCTGCCATCCCAACGGATCACCGAGAACGGGAACGTGGCCGGAATCGCACTGCCTCCAGGCTTTTACAGCGACAGCTCCCGCATGATGGTTTCCATATCCTTGTCTCCCCGTCCCGAGAGATTGACGATGATGATGGCCTCCTTCGGCATGAGGGGTGCCCTTGTGATGGCGTAGTGCATGGCATGGGCCGATTCAAGGGCACAGATGATGCCTTCGGTTTTTGCCAGTGTTTCGAGCGCTGCAAGTGCTTCATTGTCGGTAACGGAGGTGTAGCTTACCAGGCCGAGTTCCTGGAAATAGCAATGCTCAGGGCCGACACCGGGATAGTCGAGACCTGCGGAGATGGAGTGTGCCTCCTGAACCTGCCCGTCCTCATTCTGCAGCAGTTTTGTCATGGCACCGTGCAGTACTCCGGGTGTTCCAAGGGTCAGCGATGCGGCATGTCGTTTGTCGAGCCCCTCTCCGGCAGCTTCCACACCAACCAGTTCAATCTTTTCCGCATCCTCCAGAAATTCATAAAACATACCGACTGCATTGCTGCCGCCGCCAACACAGGCGGTGATGAGGTCGGGAAGCCTTCCTGCCTGTGCAAGAATTTGTGAGCGAGTCTCTTTTCCGATGATTGCCTGGAAATCACGGACGATCATCGGATAGGGATGCATGCCGACAACCGAGCCTATGATGTAGAAGGTCTTTTCCGGATTGTTCATCCAGTCGCGAATCGCTTCGCTTGTTGCATCTTTGAGGGTTTTTGAGCCGCTTCCGACCGGTCGAACCTCTGCGCCGAGAAGCTTCATTCTCGCAACGTTTGGTGCCTGCCTCCGGATATCCTCCTCACCCATATAAACGATGCACTCAAGATCGAAAAGGGCGCAGACCGTGGCCGTGGCTACACCGTGCTGTCCGGCACCGGTTTCGGCAATAACCCTCTTTTTGCCCATGCGGCGGGCGAGCAGCACCTGACCAAGGGCGTTGTTGATTTTATGAGCTCCGGTATGGCAAAGATCTTCGCGTTTGAGGTAAATACGGGCTCCCTGCAGTGTCCTGCTGAGTCGTTCGGCATGATAGAGTGGTGTTGGTCGGCCTACGTAATCATGGAGGAGGTGGTCAAGCGTGGCCTGAAAAACCGGGTCGTTTTTTGCCTTGAGGTATTCCACTTCAAGATCAACGGCATTTTTAACGAGGGTTTCAGGGATAAACTTGCCACCGAAAGAGCCGAAATGTCCGGATGAATCGGGCGCGGAATAGTCAGAGGGCACCATGGAGTGAAAAAAAGTTAAAGAATTTCCGACAAGGCCTTTACCTTGCCTTACGCAAAGAGCGTTACAGAAAAAACCGGCAACACGATAAATAAAATTAATATATTTAAACTTTTATAAGAGAATATCATAATACTGTAGCGGAGCATTACTGCATTGGTGTTTATCAAGAAAAAAAAGTCGTTTCTGGCCATTTCCAGTCTCTTTCTATTGAGTGTGCTTTTTCTTTACCGGCAACCTCTTTATGCCGAAGAGATAACGGAAAGGCGGAGCCGTGAGCTACCCTTGCAACGGAGGGCAGATGCTGATTCGCTTTCTGGAACGGGAGGGCTTAAAAGCACTATTTTCTTTACGGCGAAGGATTCGGTTATCTACCATCTTGACAGGCGGAACATGGAGTTATGGGGAAAAGCGACTCTTGACCATGAGGCGACCTCTGTCCATGCTCCGAAAATTATTGTTGATTTCGATACATCGAAGCTTCATGCATTCAGTCTTGCAGATTCTTCCGGCAAAATTACAGAGCCTGCCCACTTTACTGACCGGGACGGGAGTTTTAATGCCGAGTCGATGATCTACGACTTCAAGAGTGGAAAGGGAGAGACTTCTCATGTCTCCTCATCCGGTCAGGCGATGATTTTTAGTGGAGAGAATGTAACAAGGCTTGAAACGGGTGAGTTGATCATCAAGGATGGTCTGTTGACGACCTGTGATGATCCTGAGCCGCATTCCTGGTTTACCTGCTCCAGAATGACCGTTCTTCCCGACAGAAAAGTTTCGGCAACATCGTTGATCATGTATGTTCGTCCGGAGCTTTTTTCGAGACGTCTGCCCGCCATACCGATTCTTGCACTGCCCTATATGGTTTTTCCGTTACAAGATGCCCGATCGTCCGGTTTTCTCATGCCCCGGTTGGGCTATGACAGTGAGCGGAGTTACGCTTTGTCGAATCTTGGATATTTCTGGGCCGTCAACGATTACATGGATCTTCGCTTTAAGGGGGATCTCTCCCTAAATGGAAGCTGGAGTCTCGGTGAGCGGTTCCGTTATATGGTACCAACTCTTTTGAGCGGTGTTATTTCCGGCGAATACCAGCGCTATCCCCGATACACTGAATGGAGTGCAAACATTGTTCATAATCAGGTAATTGATCCTTTAACGCGTCTTGATGTTACTGTTCAGTTGCAGGGTGCACCGCAAGGGTACAATCTGAATTTCATTAACCCGGAAACCATGGTGACCCAGCAATCCAATGCCCGTGCTTCTCTGGTCAGGAGGTTTAATGATGAGAACAGTATTGTGGCTCTTTTTTACCATCGTTTCGAAGAGTTGACTACTCATTATGATTCGCAGAGTCTTGGCGCATCGCTTTATCAGCATCGTATCTATCCCTTTCGTTCCGGCCTTTCCGGGGATGACTGGAGAGATGGTTTTTCTCTGACCGCAGGCGGCTCCTTTGTCTCTGATTTTACCTCCTATAATCTCGTATCCTCTTCCGGATATGCCGCGACACTCAATGGAGAGGTGGGGTATTTTCATGAATTTGGTGCCGGATCCAAGGCACTTTTTACCCAGGGGCTCAGCTTGCAGGGGAGAAAGCCCGATCAGGGAAGCTTTGACGATATCTGGAGCGGCACGACCCTTGTGTTTCCCTTGCGTATGCAATCGACATTGTTCCATCATTTCAACGTCAATCCTGCTCTGACCGTTGTTCATGCGCTGCATCCGGATGGCGGTAATGAGAATTTTTCAACGGCCATTTTTTCAGTTGATGCAAGTACAAGGGTTTATGGGGTTCTTGATACCGGGTTTCTTGAACATGTTATTGGCATGAAGGCGTTGCGTCATACGTTTATCCCCACCATAACCTATACATGGAATCCGGCGTTTTCCGGCAGCGGGTATGATTATGCTCATCATTTCTACGACTGGCCAGACCAGAATACCCTTAATCCGGGGATTCCTGAAGGTCAGAACACCGTTGGTATTTCGCTGAAAAATCTTTTTCATGGTAAATTCAG
>CAINOO010000179.1 GCA_903851535.1 uncultured Chlorobiaceae bacterium
CGCTAACCCTGGGTGATTCTTATTTTCCGTTTTTGGCCTATTCTTGTTTTACGATCACATGTGTTAAGCAATCCAGGCAAACGAAAAGGTATGTATAGGCTTATTATAATCATTGAGCTGGTTTTGTGTTATATTTCCGAATTGTTGTTTCATAATCCCTTCCCCAAGGCATAAATCCGAAACATGAGCTTGAATCAAGAACACACTCGACAACTGAGGCTCCATTTTGATGGTGCCGCCACGGATGGCCATAAGCTTCCGGCCTCTGCTTTGGTGCAAGCCCTTGAACGCTTTCAGCGTGTGGTACATTTGATTGCAATGGCTGAAGAAGGTCGTGAAGTATTACAAATAGCAAGGGTTACCAAAGAAATTGAGCGTCGTTTTCCTTTAATTTGCAGCATACCTGAAGATGGCGGGTTCGCTCTTCCAATAGCAATTGGAGGTGAGACTGATCAGTTTTTTGATGAACATGAGTGTCAGAAAATAGCCACAACCACTCGTGAAGTAATTTCAGCGGTGAACTCAGGAGATGCTAAACAATTAGGTAGTATCGTGCCAGACTCGTTTTATCGGCGCTCTATTTTGCAAGCATTAGAAAGTATGCAGCCAGCAAAACACTCTTGTCTCATCATAAATATTGAAGATTATTATCAAGAAAAACTTTTACACGGCTCCTCTGCACTGGAAAAAATCAAGCAACTGTTAACCCCACCGCTCAGCGAAGTTTCTACTGCTGATTTTGGATATATTACAGGCACTCTGATAGAAATGAAGTTCCATGAAAGAAGGCTGGTTGTAAAGTTATTAGATTCAAGCAAAACGCTCACAGCAACATACGCCGATGACTTTGAACCTGTTTTGCTAAACAATGCTCGTGAGCTTATTCAGGTTCATGGAAACATAGTCTGGAATGATGATGGGTCACCCCAATCCATTTCAGAAGTTGATGATATACTTGAGATTGATGAAACCGTAATCGAAATAAGCCTTGTGAAGTTTAATATCATAACCCTTAAGTCGAAAAAAACGCTTTGTTTTGCAGTTACTTTTGATAGAGAGAGTTCATCATATAACGCAACCGGCCCTTTTGATATATTCATATTTGCAGCAACACGACCAGAACTTGAGGAAGAGCTTTATTCAGAACTATCTATGCTTTGGAATGAGTATGCAAATGCCGAACCAAATTCATTAACGACTGACGCTCAAATGCTGCAAAAAGAACTTTTAGGCACTTTTGAGGAGGTACCTCATGCCATTTAAAAAAAGGGATGTAGATTCGGCTCTTGAGCAAAAAGGTTTTAAACGAATTGAAACAGACCATTCATATTTCATCTATTTTACTCAAACCAATAAAAAAAGCAGGGTAAGAACAAAAACCTCACACGGCAACGGTGGGAAAGATATTCCCGATGGTCTTCTCTCATATATGGCAACGCAATGTAAGCTCAACAATAAGCAATTTAGTGACCTCATTAAATGTCCGTTAAGCAGAAACGAATATGAAAGTATTCTTATAGAAAAAGGATTCGCAGATAATGGGTGAATGCTTACTGGCGGGCGGTGACGGCAAAGATCGGATAGCCAACGTTGCAGCGGGAGATTGACCGGCAGTTGGCACAGGTGGTGCTGGAGCGAAAGCGCTCTAACATTAAGCGTGAGCAACTGGCAAGTAAAGCTAAAGTTTGATCAAAGAAGACAGGACTTTGAACGTTATCAACACATGAACATGCATCTGCTTTCCAGTCCGCTCAACGCGCTTGTTAGGCAGAATTTATTTCATCACCGCATCATGTTTTATCTTTTCCGCCCAAAATAAAATCGTACGGTCTGCATGAATCAAACTCCTTAAATAATTCTCTTAGCGCTTTCGAATATATTCATTGTATCTCCAAACGCCTCCGCCTTCTTTTTTAATGACAAAAACATCTTGACCAAAAGCAGCAATTTGGGTATTATCAGTACCGGCTTCAGTCATCTTTCTCGACTCATTGTTATTTGTATTATATCGAATTATTTCCCCTTTATTTGTGAGAATATAAAGAATACCATCGACGACATTAATTTCTTTAGCCACTTCTTTCTGCTCGACAGCTAAAAGGTGCTCCTTGTATTTCCAAGTACTCCCGTTATTCTTGATAAAGTATAGCGTCCCCCCATCGGCTGCAATAGAAATGGCTTCTTCGTTTTTATCATCTGGTTGATAAATTTTTCCAAAAAGCTTTGGATGCGTCGGAATATATTGCCAAATATCTCCGTTATCTTTTAGGAAATAAAGAATCGAACCTGTCGAAGCAATCCATTTGGTATCAATGCCGGGATCTAACAAAATGTATTCTTCTTGCACGATATTCATATTCCGTTCGGCAGGGCGTGCAAAGTATTGCCATATATTTCCGTTTTCTTTGAGAATGTACAAAGCTGATCCCGCTGCGACAATTTGTTTTGTTTTGGTACCGTAATCCTTTGTTTGAAAAGCGTTTTCTTCACTTGGGATTCTTCCCGAAACCGATACATAACTCCAAATATTCCCGGTATTTTTCAAAATGTACAGAATCCCACCTGCTGGCAAAATTTGTGCTGTACCTGTGCCAGTGTCTATCAGTTGCAAATGATTTTGTGAGATTCCAAATATATTACCATTGTCCTTCAGCAAATACACATCTTCACCATCAGCAACAATTTGCTTGGCATCACGCCCGTCATAAATCATCCTCGAAGATATTTCAGACTTATACAACGGCAGCTTAAGCGATAGAGCAACGCCAACTATCACAAGAACAACACCAGCCATTCCCATGAGAATCTTTTCCCTTCTGCTTCTCGGTGAGGGTGCAGAGAGGCCCATAAATTCAAGTCTGCGGATAATCCCAGGAGCGGTTATAATTAAAGAAAAACCAAGAGTAAACAGGAATATTGAAAATTTTTCGGGTGACAAGAGCCTTTCCATGATTTCTTCTAACATTTTTGCTCCAATAAATAATTTTTTCAATTCCATGATTACCACTTGTATGCAAATACCTAAAGCTTGCGCGGATGCCCGATCCTCGGCTTGCACTACTTGATCTCATCCACTCCTGTTGAATAGTCCGATAGATAAATACATAGATGCCTGATGGCAGCACTTTGCTTCACCCTTCAACAAGCCAAGCCAGCAGCTCTGCTCTGCATTCTTACAAATATATTACTAAAAAAGGACAATAAGAGATGATCAACAAAAGAAAATTACTGATTTTTTGCTCAAAATGCCGAATACTTTACGTCGAGGAGGTCGTCGGAGAGGTAAAGACCTTGGGTTCAGTCGGCAGGGGTCGCTCGTTGTTCGAGGATGGTTGATACGGTGACGTTTGGAAGGCTGGCTGGCTATGGTTTGCCATTTTTTTCAGGTTTCGAGGTCAGGGTAGGGTTTTACGTGGCGGTGGTGGAGTGGTTGAGTTTTTATTGGTTGAGGTTCCCACTCCCTGCTGTGGCAAGCCAGAGGTAGTCGGGGATAAAACCAGCGGCGATGATGGCGACGGGTTTTTTGGGGTCAGTGGTGAGGAGGGTGTTCTCCCAAGAGGCATTGGTTAAGGTGGTATGGGTAGATGTTGTGGTGCTGGTCTACTTGCCTTATGAACGATTGGCTGAAACCTACGGGATAACCCTGTCAGGGGATGCACTGACAAACGCCGACCAGTTGTTCCCCCCCTTTCGGCTTTTTCCTGGCTGACAGGGAGAGTCACGGCTTTCACCTCTCAGCAGATCGCACAGCGCGATACCCAACGCGTCAGTCACATCGAAGGGCGCAGGCACCGGAGTGAGGGCAAGCATCCTTGCAACCATACTGGCAACCTGTTCCTTGCTTGCCGCTCCCTTTCCTGTCACTGCGAGCTTGACCTCACGGGGAGCATACTCGTGCAGCAGCAGCTCCCGGTTCATCGCAAGGGCAATAATAGCTCCCCTCACCTGACCCAGCTTCAGTGCTGACTGCACATTCCTGCTCAGAAAAGCCGTTTCAAGGGCAACGCGACCAGGCCGGAAATCGGCAATAATCCCATCAAGCTCCCTGTATATCTGACCAATCCGCTCGGCATGAGTGCTACGGGGGTGAAGCCTGATAACGCCGGATGCCAGCGCAACGAAACCCCCACCGCTGTGACGAATCACACCATAGCCGGTTATGCGGCTTCCGGGATCAATCCCCAAAACAACCACCCTCTACTCGTTTAAACTGCTCATTGCACTCTCACTGAGTTCCATATTGGAGTAGACCGCCTGAACATCATCATTGCTTTCAAACGCATCAATCAACTTGATCACCTTGCGGGCATCATCAGCTTCAAGCACAATGTAATTTTCGGGCACAAGATCGATTTTGGCATTCTCATACTTGATGGACGACTCGTCAAGCACTTTTTTAACTTTTTCAAGATCCTTGATATCGGTGGTAATCGTAAAATAGTTTTCATCATCGGTACCAAGATCTTCAAGACCTGCATCAAGAAGAAGCTCCATAAGCTGATCCTCGCTGGATGCCGAACGGGGGACATCAAGCGATCCCTTGCGCTGGAACATCCAGGCAACGCTGCCACTTTCACCAAGGGAGCCATTGTTACGACTCATAATGTGACGGATATCGGCTACCGTACGGTTACGGTTATCCGTTGCCGTCTCAATAATCAGCGCAATCCCTGCAGGGCCATACCCTTCGTAGGTTATTTCGTCCCAGGTCACACCTTCAAGCTCTCCTGTTCCCTTCTTGACCGCTCGCTGGATATTTTCCATCGGCATGGAGTTGTCTCTTGCCGTATCAATCGCAAGTCGGAGACGGGGATTGCCGGAAGGATCTCCTCCACCCATTTTTGCCGCAATGGTAATCTCCTTGACCAGTTTGGTGAACAAACTGCCTCTTTTCTGGTCGGTTACCGCCTTTTTCCTCTTAATGGTTGCCCATTTACTGTGTCCTGACATAATAAAAAATGGTGATTTATTATTCCCTTCAAACGTCCGTCTATGATAATAGATTTATTTTCTTTAAATAAAATCAAATCTGATGGCATTCGTGCAAGTTACCAACAAGAAAAAACAATGACAAACGTGATGATCGCCTACCAGGGTGAACCCGGGGCTTACAGTGAAATCGCCGCGCTGCGAATCGGAGAGCCAAAACCCTTTGAATCATTTGACGAGGTGTTTGCCGCCGTTGAAAACCACGAGGTCAATTATGCCGTCATTCCCATAGAAAATTCACTGGGTGGCAGCATTCATCACAACTATGACCTTCTGCTTCAGCATCCGGTCGTCATTGTCGCAGAAACCTTTGTCAAGGTGAAACACTGCCTGCTCGGCATTCCCGGCTCATCAATAGAGCATGGCGTGAGGGTACTCTCACACCCGCAAGCATTGGCCCAGTGCCGAAACTTTTTTGCCACTCATCGGCATCTCAAGGCTGAAGTGGCCTACGATACAGCGGGCAGCGCAAAAATGATCGCCGCCGACAACGATACAACAAAACTTGCCATCGCCTCCAAAAGGGCCGCCGAACTTTACAAGCTCGAAATTCTGCAAGAAAACCTTGCTGATGAAGAGTGGAACATCACCCGTTTTTTCTGCATTACCCATGCAAAAAATCCGGCACCGTTGCCGATTGAAACGACACCGGAGAGTGCACAACATAAAACATCCATCGTCTTCACCCTGCCCAATGAAGCGGGATCACTGTTCAAGGCTTTGGCTACTTTTGCCCTGCGTGATATTGACTTGACAAAAATAGAATCACGACCCTTCAGGAAAAAAGCTTTTGAGTACCTCTTTTATGTTGATTTCACTGGAGATCAGAATGACCGGAATATCCAGAACGCCATCAGTCACCTCCGTGAATTTGCCACCATGGTCAACGTCCTTGGAAGTTACGGAGTGGTTGCAGAATGAAGCAACGGCAGCTCGATTTTTTTTCTCCCGTAACAGTGGACGATGAGCCAGAAAAAGTGGGAGCGATCAGAGAAAAACCATCACTTTTTCTGCTCGACGGCATGGCCATCGTCTACCGGGCCTTTTTTGCCCTGCAGCGGGCAAATATGACAAACCGGGAAGGAATGCCCACTGGAGCAATCTACGGCTTTACTTCTGCTCTGCTGAAAATCTTTGAAACCTTTAAACCCGATTACCTCGCAGCGGTATTTGACAGCAAGGAAAAGACCTTTCGGCACGATCTTTACCCCCTGTACAAGGCCAATCGACCTTCACCGCCCGAAGATCTCATCATGCAGCTTGATGGCATCTTCGAGCTCCTTGAAGCATTCGACATTCCACTCATCAAAGCCCCAGGATACGAAGCCGACGATCTCATCGGCACTGCCTCGTGTAAGTTTGCAGAAGCATGCCAAATCTACATTGTCACCCCCGACAAGGATCTGGCCCAACTGGTCCATGAAGGAGTACAAATCCTCAAACCAGGCAATAACCAGAATGAGCTTGATTTGCTTGGAAAAAAAGAGATTATCGAGCAGTTCGGGGTTCCGCCGGAGCTCTTCACCCAGTTTTTGACCCTTACCGGTGATACCTCAGACAATATTCCAGGAGCAAAAGGCATTGGGCCAAAAACCGCAGTCTCCCTGCTTGGCAAATATGGCTCCCTGCAGAATGTCTATGCGCACCTTGACGATATCTCCCCCAAAAACCGTCACAGCCTCCAGGAATTTCAACCAACGCTCGACCTGATAACAAAACTCGTCACCATACGTACTGACCTGCAGATTACTGTGACATTGAAAGAACTTGCCTGCTCCTTGCCAGACCCGGCAAAACTTTTTCCGCTACTGCAAAAATTTGGTCTTAAAACCGTCGCGTCAAGGGTAGAGGCCCTGCGATTCGGGATGCCAGTGGCGGGCCGGATCGCCGGGACGGGGACGGA
>CAINOO010000180.1 GCA_903851535.1 uncultured Chlorobiaceae bacterium
GGGTATGTCGGCCTCAGCAGTAGCGGCTTTACCAAGAAACAGCGAGATAGCAAGGATTACGAAAGAGCGAGCATTGGTAGAGCAGAACCTTGCGGGTCTGAAACTGCAACTTCAGGAGTACCAGTCAAAACTGCTTATAACCACCCGCAAGGAGACACGCTCCTTTAGTGTGCTTGAAAATATCCGCACCCGGATTCTTGTGCTTGAAAAGATGATTGGTGAAAATCAGAACTATCTCAAAAAGCTTGACAGGGATATTGACCACTTGAGCAATGAATTTCAGGGAAATCGACGCCTTTACGGTCGGGTTTCCGATGATTTTCGCAGGGTAGTGGTTTCAGCCTACAAATACGACAAAAACAGGGAGGTAGAGCATTTTTTCGCTTCGGGTTCTGTTTCCAAAGCCTTGGTAAATGCGCAATACGTTGGCTTTTTTAGCAGGGCAGTCCATCGTCATATTGATAATCTCCAACAGGTCGCCCTCACGCTTGAAAACAGCAAGCTTGCGCTTGAGCAGAGCTATCAGCAAAAAGCTGAAGTGGTCAGGGAGCAGGAACGGCAGTTGAAAAGCTGGTCGGAGAGCCAAAAAGAAAAAGAGGTGGCGCTTGAGCGCATAAGGAAAAACAAGCAGGAATACCTCTTGCAGCTCGCCTCTGTCCAGAAAAAGCGCAGCCAACTGCAATCAAGGATCGAGTCGCTGATTCTTGCCGAGCAACGTGCACTGGAGGCAGAGCGTGAACGTCAGAGGAAGATTTTTGAAGCAAAGCGCCTGCAGGCAAAACGCCTTGAAGCAAAGCAACTTGCAGCACAACGTCTTGAAGCAAAGCGTCTTAAGGCACAACGCCTTGAAGCAAATCGTCTTAAGGCACAACACCTTGAGGCAAATCGTCTTGAAGCTGAACAGTCGCGTCTGAAAAAGAAACATGCTTTCCAGCAGAAACAGGAGCAGCCTATCGCAAAAAAAGAGGTTGAAGAGACCCAAAAACCCGCAGTGCAAAGCCAGGAAAAAGAGGTTGTTGCGTCTCCTTCCAGTATCGATTCTGCTGAACTGGAAAGGGTTTCTGTTGATTTTGAACGTGCTTCAGGTTCCCTGCCGTGGCCTGTGCGCAATGGCGTTGTTGCTCACCGGTTTGGAACGGTTGAAGACAAGGATCTTAAAATAGTCACGACCAATAACGGGATCGATATTTCTGTTCCTGCCAGCACCCAGGTAAGGTCAGTGTCCGGTGGTAAAGTGGTTCAGATTGCCTTTCTTCCTACCTTCGGCAATATTGTCATTATCCGCCATCCAAAATCATACCTTACCGTCTATGCCAATCTTGCCCAACTGCGAGTTGTCAAGGATGAACTTGTAAAATCACAGCAACTTTTGGGTGTTTCAGGCCGAATGCCAGAAGGCGGCTCAGTTGTCCATTTTGAGATATGGAAGGGGCGTGTCAAGCAGAATCCGGCAAAATGGTTGCGATAGGATAATCTGCTAAAAGGGAAGGTCGGGTGATCAGCCCGGCTCTTCTGATTTTTCAACGTTTAGGTAACTCCATTATGAAGGTTCAGGATCTCCACCTCGATTACCCTATGGTCGAGGATATTCTCAAGGCATTTGTGTTCAATGAAATTCGCAAATTCAAATTCAGCTCGGTTGTTCTTGGCCTTTCAGGCGGCATTGATTCAGCGGTTGTCTGTGAACTTGCCGTCCGTGCACTTGGCCGAAAGAATGTGCTGGGGCTCATGATGCCCTATGCTTCGAGCAGCCCTGAAAGTCTTGAGCACGCTGAACTCATGATCCGCAAACTTGGTATAGAGGCCGAAGAGATGCCGATTACGCCGGTTGTAGACGCTTTTTTTTCAACGGTGCCCCAGGGAGAGCGGTTGAGACGCGGCAATATCATGGCTCGAACCAGGATGATTTTTCTCTACGATGTTTCGGCAAGAGATGGTCGTCTCGTGACAGGAACGAGCAATAAAACAGAGCTGCTTCTTGGCTATGGTACCATGTTTGGCGATATGGCTTCAGCCATCAACCCTGTCGGTGATCTCTATAAAACCCAGTTGAGGGGTCTTGCCCGTCATCTCGAAATTCCGGAGCCCCTTATTGTCAAAGCACCATCGGCTGATCTCTGGGAAGGACAGAGTGATGAGGAGGATCTCGGCTTCAGTTATGAATCGGTTGATCTGCTCCTCTACATGATGCTTGAAAAGCGGATGGACAAAACCGCCATTCTTGGCGAAGGGGTTCCGGAACCCTTTTATGACCGTGTGCGGACAATGGTTGTGCGGAATCAGTACAAGAGGATGATGCCCGTCATTGCCAAAATATCCGCCCGGACAGCCGGTATCGATTTTCGCTATGCGAGGGACTGGCAGGAGGTAATGTAAGGGCACGCCACGGCGCGCCCTTTGTAATGACAGGATACCAAAATTGTTAAAACGATCGCAGCACCGTGTCGATCAAAAAATGGGCATCATCTCTGCCTGGATAATCGGTGGTATAATGCAGTCCTCTCGATTCACGGCGCTTGATGGCGCATTCGATAATAAGGCTGGCCACCTTGATAATATTTCTCAGCTCAAGGATCTGCGTGGTGATCTTTGTTTTTTTGTAATAGGACTCTGTCTCCTCCTTGAGAAAATCAATTCGCCGGTTTGCCCGCTGCAGCCGAAGGTCGCTCCGCACTATGCCTACATAATCGTTCATAACCTGCTGTGCTTCCCGTTTATTGTGCGATACCAGAATCCACTCTTCTGAATTGACCGTCCCCGTATCATCCCAGTCCGGAAAGTCCATGTTGTTGTCACGCTTGTGCAACTCTTCGCTGATATCAAGAAAGGATCTCCATGCGAAAACAAGAGCTTCGAGCAGGGAGTTGCTTGCAAGGCGGTTTGCACCATGAACGCCGGTACAACTCGTCTCCCCGCAGGCATAGAGTCTTGCGATGGTGCTTCGTCCCCTATCATCGGTTCGTACACCGCCGCATGAATAGTGTGCCGCAGGAACGACGGGAATCATCTCCCTCGTCATATCGATGCCAAAGCTGAGACAGGTTTCGTAGATATTGGGAAAATGCTCCCTTGTTTTTTCAGGATCAATATGGGTAACATCAAGGAAAACGCACTCTTCACCGCTTTTTTTAATCTCGGAGTCGATGGCGCGCGCCACAATATCGCGAGGTGCCAGATTCAGCCGTTTATCATATTTGTGCATGAACTCCTGACCGTTTTTCAGTCTCAGGATTCCTCCAAATCCCCGGACAGCTTCAGAAATCAAAAATGATTTTGCCTTTGGGTGGTAGAGAGCGGTCGGATGAAACTGGATGAACTCCATATTGGCAATTTCAGCTCCCGCCCGGTATGCCATTGCCACACCGTCTCCGGTAGCGATTTCCGGATTGGTCGTATAGGGATAGATATGACCGAGTCCTCCGGAGGCGAGCATGGTGATTTTTGCAAGAATCTTTTTTGGCTGCCGCTGCCTTGAATCGAGAACGTAGGCTCCGTAACAATTGATGTCGTTTGTCTTGATGCCAAGATGATGCTCTGTGAGCAACTCAATGGCAAAATGGTGCTCAAGCAGGGTGATATTGGGATGGCTGTTGACACGATTGATAAGAGCCGTTTCAATCTCTCTGCCGGTCAGATCCTGTGCATGGACAATGCGGCTTCTCGAATGGCCACCCTCCTTGCCAAGATGGAGGTGTTCATTGTCGGAGGTTGTAAAATTGACACCGAGCTCCATAAGACGCTCAATATGCCTGGGGCCCTCCTTCACCATGAGGGAGACCATTTCGAGGTTGCACAGACCGGCACCGGCATCAAGCGTATCAGCAATATGCAACTCGGCACTGTCGTTGCTGTCTATGGTAGCAGCAATTCCACCCTGAGCCCAGTTTGTATTGGAGGTTGAACTCTCCTTTTTCGTAATAATCGTTACCTTGGCATGATCGGCCATGTGAATGGCAAAATAGAGTCCGCCTATGCCGCTGCCGATCACCAGAACATCAGTTTTGATCGATTCAGTCATAACAGTTTAATGCACAGTTTGTTAAAGGGTGTGGTGCTGGAAAATACCATAGCAGGAATAATTATCCGTCAGTGTTTGCGTGTAAAATGGAATAAATCTTCAGTTATTGGCTCTTTTTTTGTTGTTTCAGGCTTTTCAGAGCGCTCGCTACGATCAGGATTATTCCCGCAAGGATGATGGTATGCAGATATTGGACACTATAGGGAAAGAGCCGCGCAA
>CAINOO010000181.1 GCA_903851535.1 uncultured Chlorobiaceae bacterium
AAAGATGTCGGGATCAGCCATTTTTTCGAGAATAGAGGCTATTTTGCCGAGCTCACGGTCCAGCACTTCTGGACTCATGCGTGAGGGAACTTTTTTGTTCTGCTCCAAACTTTTGACAAGATTTGACGAGACCCCGGAAAGACCAATAAGACGGTCAACGGCAAGGGGAGGACACATAGATCATACGAAGTGTAGGAAGAATATCCGGATGCTCACAAATGATCGCCGGATTGATTCTTTTCATGAACCAGTCATTATACATGTCAACCGATTGTGCAATATCGGCTTTCCAGCGAGCTGGCTTATCGAGATTTACTGGCATACTTATCCTATAATCAATGGAAACGCATGGATTTTTTTACTGAACGCAAAAAACTGATAATACCCTGAAGATAAGACATTCATCCTGTAAAACAGCTTGCTCGTTGGGAAGTGCAATGTTGTTCACTTGCTCCGCACAAAGTCATGGGGCCTCAGTGCAATGCGTGACGGCATTACCGTGAACAATCTTGCACAAAACTCCTTTGCGGCCCCATCGCTCAGTAGTGCGAACCAAGGTGTTTAAGATTCAGAAACTGCTATATTTGAGAAACAGAAAGCCGTAGAAACTCTTGTAACAACCCCGATACCCCGCCATGAATCATACAATTGAAAAAGCCTCCGTCGAAGATTATGCAGCAATTCTGAGCGTCATGGAGTCATGGAACATGCATCATATTCCTTCGGCAGAGATGGAAGAGCTTGATCTTTCCTGCTTTTTTGTTGCACGCCTTTCCGGTCATGTTGCAGGAGCTGCCGGATATAAAGTGTTATCGCCCGACAAAGGAAAAACAACGCTGCTCGGTATTCGTCCGCAATTTTCGGGTATGGGAATCGGCAGAGACCTCCAGAATGCGATGCTTGATACCATGTATAACGCAGGGATAAGAACGGTCTTGACCAACACAGACCGACCTGAAACCATCCTCTGGTACAAGAAACATTATGGTTACCGCCAGATTGGGACACTTAAAAAAATATGTAATTTCAGCCTTCCTGACGTTGACCACTGGTGCACGCTTGAGATGGATCTTGATGCGTATATGCTTAAAGAAAGATAATGCCAGATCAGGGTTGATCAGCAGAAGTCGGTGGCAACGGCAGAAAATGGAATTTTTCCAATGCGATGATTCCCCTCAGCCTGAATCATTGCCGCAGCAATGGTATCAACAAGAGAAGATTGAGCAACAGGTTCCGTCATCAACTCCGCTTGCGATGAAAGCAAGGGTCCCCGAACGTCAATACCCGATCCGGAAACCACCATCACCTTGCCATCACAACAAGGTACAAGAGCATGAAAAAGACGACGCAACTGCACCGATCCGAACTCTCCACTCTGGCCGTCCGGCGTTACAATATATGACCCTGCAAGCACCAGAAGATCAAATCGCGCAAACGGCAAACCGGTACGTAATATCGTCATGTCGTTAATACAGAGCACGACAGCATCAACACTATTGTCTCCTGTGAGCATTTGTCCTCCGGTATACGGCTCAACGGCCCCGGCCGTAATATTGTCTGGACCAAGAGAAACACCTTCATGATCTCCCCGTCCTGTAACGAAGCCGGCATTACCCAATGTATCGACAACTGCTGCCGCCACATTCCATTCCGGAGGCGCACCAATTATAACGGCAACAGGAATACGGCCATTGCCCTGAACCAGTTTGCACAGAATCTGCGAATAAAGATGCGATGTTTTTATCAGTCCAAGGCCCGGCTGGGCATTGACTTCACAAACCACGCAACCACTTTCACGCCAGGAATGGCTGATATCGGGTATCAACAAATCAACCCCTGCCAGATCGAGCCGCAAAGCCGCCGCCGCACGAACGGCAAGCAAGCTGTTATCAGGATGAACGTGCTCAAAAACAGAGACAGGAATACCTCCACGAGCGACATTTGCTGTACGGCGAAGACGAATGAACTTGCCTTTCCCGGGAACACTGCTTAACCCCATACCTGCTTTCGAGAGCAACGATCGCGCCTCGGCATCAAGCACTATGCGCTTAAGCGGTGCATGAGGGCCCTCGCCACGAAGCGGATCAGCGTTAAGGAGTTCAACCAGTGTCTGCACTGAACTTTTTCCGTCACCGGTAACACCACCCGGCAATCGTTCAACTGCCCAAATCATCTTCCCCTGAAAGATGGTTACGCGATAGTCACGCCCTTCAAAGTGCTTCTCCACGAGAATGTTACCCGATTTTTTTTTGGCACCTTCAAAAGCTTCACGCACTTCATCCAGCGTTGTCAAACCTGCGGCAACACCGATACCACCATCCAAATCTACCGGTTTGACAACAACAGGAAAGCCAAGATCCTTGGCCGCTTTTTCAGCTCCATCGGAATCTGAAACAAGGATGTGGTCAGACACCGGGATACCTGCACGTCGCAAAACGACCGCCGTGAGTGTCTTGATGCGGGCTAAACCGGTTCCAATCCAGGAGGTTTGATCGGTAAACGAGCTATCAAGCAATCTCGATTGTGCCCCATAACCAAACTGATAAACCTGATCGGTTACATGATCGTAAGGAATCCCGAGCGTAAATGCTGAGCTTAAAAAATGAGGCATGTTGGATGCTTTTGGGCCCATTTCTGCAAAACGCTTGACTATTTCCGCGAAATTCCCGCTGGAAACCGGCCTCTCCCTTTCGGCATACACCCCATTAAAAACATTTACAAGCCAAAATAATAACTGATCTGTCACCTGACGTGTAGAGAAGAGTGTTGGTACCAGAATCATAACAGAGTTGGTTTCCGGGTAGACACCAATGATCTTTCCTCGCTCAAAAACAGATACCCTGGCTGACTGCTGCAACCTCCACATCCATAAGAGCAATGCATTGACGGCCTGCACCTGATCGTTATCACCCGACATCGGGCGCAATGAAACCTCCTTGCCATGCTCCTCTTGCAGAAATACAGAAAGTTCCTGATCAACCCGATCAAGCCAATTATGACCGTTATGAACATGTATCGTCAACCGCACAACAAGCGAAGGGTGGCGTAATCCATGAACAAATCCTTTCATAACTGTAGAACCTGCCACCTTGAATGCAGGAGTATCGGCGATGCTCGTCAAGCTGCTTTTCACGAGTTACATTTGAGGAGTGGTTTAAAACAGAGAATCGGACACCGCTCAGCCCATGCATAATGGCCCTGCCTGATACCGACAACAGCAATGAACTGCACTGAATATAAAGTTATTCGCAGGCTGAATCAAATGAACTCCGATAAAGCCGATTTTCAGCCGAAAACATCAGTATCTGCATGAAGCAATCTACCGACGTTCCACCAGCGCAACCAGCTCCCATGCAACTGCCTTGACCGTAAAGGGATTGCCCTTATCATCTGATCCCCGAATACCGCAAAAAAAGTGACACAACAAAACTTTGTAATAAAAAAAATCACGCAACAACACAAAAATGTCTGAAATTATGTTATATTTTTTTATAATAACCTTATTTATTTAGGTAAAGGCGGCGAGGAAGTAAAATAGCAAACGGAAAGGCACAATCCTTGCCCATATCTCTTGTTCACTGAAGAAACCATCAGATTATGCGTAGAGAGAGCAGGAGACCTTCTCATTCCGCCATCAGGCCATGGATCATTGATACGACGCTCAGAGACGGCGAACAGGCACCTGGTGTCGTCTTCAGCAGCGCGGAAAAAATTGAAATTGCTTCACTGCTTGCTGATGCCGGAGTCGATGAACTCGAAATCGGGTACCCCGCCATCAGCAGCGATGAACGGAGCACCATAAGAACCATCGTCAGCCAAAAGTTGCCGCTTCGCCTGACCAGTTGGGCGCGTGCAAAATGGCAGGACATTGAGGATGCGTGCCTCTGTGGAACCGAAGCTGTTCATATCAGCTTTCCTCTCTCTGCGTTATACCTCGAACTTATGAAGAGGGATTACGCTTGGGTAGAAGAGCAGTTGCAGGAGCTTATTCCAAGGGCAAAAAAATATTTCAATTTTGTAAGTGTCGGTGCACAGGATGCCACAAGGGCTCAACCTGATCTGCTGAAACGCTTTGTGCTCGATGCCGAAGCGTGCGGGGCCGACCGGGTGAGAATTGCTGATACCGTCGGTGTTGCAACACCCTCATCCGTGATTGAACTGGTCGGCTGCCTGCAATCAGTAAGCCACGCTACGCTTGAATTTCATGCCCATAATGATCTCGGCATGGCAACCGCCAACGCTTTTACCGCTTTGGACGCCGGATGCCAGGCCGTCAGTGTTTCGGTAACAGGACTTGGTGAGCGGGCTGGCAATGCGGCACTTGAAGAGCTTGCCATTGCGCTGAAGCTCTCGGGAAAATATGAAACCGGCATTGATACACGCAAGCTCTCACATCTCTGCTCTGCGGTAAGCAGGGCGGCAGGAAGAAAAATCGAAGATCAGAAACCGGTGGTAGGCAAATCGGCATTCCAGCATGAATCAGGTATTCACTGTGCCGCACTGCTCAAACATCCGCTCTCCTACCAGCCATTTCTCCCCGATCAGGTTGGTCGCGACAGGGCCGAACTGATCATCGGAAAACACTCGGGAAGCGCCTCCCTGCAACATTTTTTTTCGGGAAGGGGAATCGTCATGACAAGGGATGAAGCAAACCATCTTCTTGCCATTGTCCGCACTGCGGCCAGTGAAAAGAAGCGGGCACTGAGACCGACAGAAGTTGAAGAGATCTATAACAACAACCTTTTTGTCAAACAATGATCATCATACGACAAGCATCATGCTCATAGCCCAGGAACAGGATCACAGCAGTATCAGTCTTCTTGCTGAAGTCAGCAGAACAATAACCCATGAAGATGACATCAACAAGGTGTTAAGGCTTGTTCTTTTCATCATGTCGGAGAACATGGACATGCTCAGGGGCATGATCACGATTCTTAACCGCGACAGCGGCGAAATTGTTATCAACGAGTCATTCGGACTGACAGAAAAAGAGAAGGAAAGGGGCCGTTACCAGATCGGCGAAGGAGTTATCGGCCGTGTCGTTAAAAGCGGCAAAGCGGTCATTGTTCCCTGCATCAACGACGAACCACTCTTTCTCGACCGAACACGGTCACGAACCAGGGCAAAAAAAGAGAGTCTCTGCTTTATCTGTATTCCAATCAAGGCTGGATCGGAAATTATCGGCACTCTGAGCGCCGATCGTCAACTCGAACCCGCAGCGACCAACGGGCAGGGCAAAAAGGCAAAAGCGGGTGAGATGCAAAAAGAGATGCTCCAGCACTATGTAGACCAGCTCTCGATCATCGCATCCATGATTTCACAGGCAGTACGCATCAAGCAGCTTGCAAACGAAGAGAGCGAAAAAAAAACGCAAGAAAGCACCATCACCGGGAAGCCTCGATTAATACCGACTCATGGAGCGGAAAAGCACGACGAAGAGAGTATTTCAGAAGCCGAGCGGCCGGCAAATATTATCGGCAATACAAAACCGATGATTTCGCTCTATAAAATGATCGACAAAATCGCAAAAACCAATGCAACAACACTTGTTCTGGGAGAGAGCGGAGTAGGAAAAGAGCTGGTGGCCAGTGCCATTCACTTTAAAAGCAGACGGTTAGAGAGGCCATTCATAAAATTCAACTGCGCGGCATTGCCGGAAAGCATTGTTGAAAGTGAGCTTTTCGGGCATGAAAAAGGAGCTTTCACCGGAGCGTCGGCTACCAGGCAGGGACGATTTGAACTTGCCCATACCGGCACCATCTTTCTTGATGAAGTCGGCGAGCTGAGCCTGGCCGTTCAGGCAAAATTGCTCAGGATCATACAGGAAAAGGAGTTTGAGCGAGTTGGTGGTTCCAAAACCATCAAGGTTGATGTACGGGTGATTGCGGCCACAAACCGCAATCTGGAAGAGTTGATACGAAACGGGCTCTTCCGCGAAGATCTCTATTACCGGCTGAATATTTTTCCAATAACCGTCCCCCCCCTCCGCGAACGCAAAACCGACATTTTGCTGCTTGCCGATTATTTTGTGGAAAAATACAATATCGCAAACCAGAAGGGAATCAGGCGAATCTCGACAACATCAATCGACATGCTCATGCGCTACCATTGGCCAGGCAACGTTCGCGAGCTGCAAAACTGCATTGAGCGGGCGGTCATTTTGAGCGAAGACAACGTGATCCACGGCTACCACCTTCCGCCGACACTCCAGACGGCTGAATCGAGCGGAACTCCCTATACCGGATCGCTGCAACAGAAGCTCGATGCGATAGAAAAAGAGATGATCATGGAAGCGCTCAAACGAACACAAGGAAACATGTCGCGTGCGGCAGTGCAGCTCGGTCTTTCAGACAGAATCATGGGACTTCGGATAAAAAAGTTCGATATTGACTACCGAAAATTTCGTCCCTGAACCCCTGAACCCGAAAACAGCAGAGCGGTGAGCAAGGGGACAACCATCCTTGCTCACCGCTCTGCCAAAAACATCTGACAGACCCCCTGAGAAAACAACAGCCTCCCTGAAACCGCGTGGCCGATCATAAAACCGTCCGAAAAGGACTCTTTATACCATTGTCAGGTAGAATAAAGACCCTTGTACTTTTCAAGATTTTCCAAAATCTCTCCAGCTCCCCTTGCCACAATTGTCTGCGGCTCTTCGCAGACATGAACATGAACATTCGTCTCCTCATGGATTTTTCTATCAATACCCCTGATGAGCGCTCCCCCTCCAACAAGGAAAAGACCGCGATCGAAAATATCTACCGAAATTTCCGGTTTGGTCACCAAAGCCTCAAGACTTTTTTTGATGGATGTCACAATCTGGTTGAGCGGGGTGGCAATAACCTCCCTGATAGCTTCGGAAGAAAGCTTCCTAAGTTCGGGAAGCCCGGACTCAAGACATATTCCCTTGACATCCATGGTAAGCTCTTTTTCCAACTTGTAGGCAGAACCAATGGTAATCTTGATATTTTCGACCGTGAGTTCGCCAACAGCCATGTTATACTCCTCACGAAGGTGGCGACTGATCAAGTTATTAATATCTGCTCCGGCAACCTTCACACATTCGCCAGCAGCTATACCACTGAGTGACATAACGGCAATTTCCGTTGTACCGCCACCAATATCGACAACCATGTTACCCATCGGCTCCCTGATTTCAAGCCCGAGACCGATAGCCGCAGCCATAGCGTTGGTAACCAGATAAACTTTTCTTGCACCAACATGCTGGGCAAAATCGCGCACGGCCCTTTTTTCAACAGGGGTGATACCAGAAGGAATACTGATAACCATGCGGTTGATTCCGTATGAAAAGCGCGATTTCGTTTTATTGATCAACCCTCTTATCAGCTCCTGCATTGCCTGATAATCACCAATGGCTCCATTGAAAAGTGGCCGTACCGTAACAATACCGGTATGAATCTTGTCACTCATAAGAAGAGCTTCCCTCCCTATGGCAAGAACTTTGCCTGTATTCAACTCACGGGCGACAATTGAGGGCTCATTCAAGACAATACCCATTCCATGGATAAAAATCAACGTATTCGTTGTTCCGAAATCAATAGCAATATCCCTGTACAGATTACTGAACAAACTCATCGTCACCTGATTTTCTTATGATTTACAAAAAACAGCATCGCATATAGTTTATAATATTTAAAACGTACTTATATATACAAATTATCATCTACCTAAAATCAAAAAAACTCACAGTCGCAGCAAAAATTTTACACCCGGAGAAAAAACAGGCAACCAAAAAACAGCAGCACAGTACCCTTCCCCGTATTTTATTTCGCCATACCGTCAATAAAACGCCCGATAGCGTCAATTTCCTCTCCACTCAGCCTGAACTCCCCTGCTCCGATAATTCCCTCTACCTGCACAGCATTGCGCCCGCCAACAATAGCGCCCGTGACAGCCGGATTTCGCAAAACCCATGCAATGGCAACCTCTCCGGCAGATCGTCCATGAAGTGCACCAATCCGTTTAAGTAACTCAACCAGTTCAAGATTAGCCGACAACCGCGGCTCCTGAAACTCCTTGTTCTGGCGACGCCAGTCATCCAATGAAAAGTTGGCCGCCCGTTCACGGCTCATCGAACCAGTCAACATGCCAGAGAGCATCGGAGAGTAGACAATAACGCCAATATTTTGCTCAAGGCAAAACGGCAGAAGCTCCTTTTCAACAGCAGGCCGCAACATCGAGTAGGGTGGCTGCAAAGAGGCGACCGGAGCAATCGGCATAACCCTGCGCAGTTGCTCAACCGTGAAATTTGAAACACCAAGATGACGCACCAGTCCCTCCTCCTGCAGGCGGGCCATCTCCTGCCACCCTTCCTCCAAATCAGCCTCAGGATTTGGCCAGTGAATCTGGTAAAGATCAATGGCATCAACCTGTAACCGTTTCAGGCTCGCTTCGCACTCTCGCCGGATTGAATCAGCCTTGAGACTGTTGCCAACCTGACGTTCTGCATTCCAGACCAATGAGCACTTGGTAAAAATATACGGTTTCTGCTTCATGCCGCAAACAGCTTTCGCCACCAGTTCCTCCGAATGGCCAAGACCGTAAACCGCCGCCGTATCAATCCAGTTGACGCCAAGCTCAAGGGCACGCTCAATAGCCGCAATGGCCTCTCCATCATCCTGCGCTCCCCACCCATAAGCCCAACCTGCACCCCCGATAGCCCAACTGCCAAAGCCGATGGGAGTAATCTGCATATCTGTATTGCCTAACTGTTTTTTCTGCATCATCGTTCCAAAATGTTTAAAATTACGCCGCCACTGTTTTTTCATAAAAAGGCGAAGGAATGGTCGGGTAGACACGATAAACATGGAAGAAAATCTCTTCCGCTCTCCCCTTCACCTCCTCTTCAGTATAACACTCCAACGGAAGACCGGTATCATCGCTCCAGAGAAAATCTTCGATAGCCGTGTGGACAGCATCGCGGGCCGACTCTTTCTCCTGCCAGTGGTCGATTTTGAGCTTTTCAGCCTTCAGCTTGTCAAGGAGCCCGAGCGAATATCCTTGCCGATATTCTTGAACTCCATAAAGAGCAGCGGCAAGCCGTTAACAAAGCCCACAATATCAGGACGCCGACGGTAGAGGTCGCCCCGAATCCAGAGCTCCCGCACACAGAGAAAATGGTTGTTCAACGGCTCATCAAAGTCGAACACCCGCAACCGATGTTTCAGGCGCTCCCCCTTATTCATTCTGAAAGGTGACCAGCACCCCGTCGCGGAAGAGCGTGTACTTCTCCCGGTTCGTCGCCAGCAGCGTCTGCGTCGCCGTCGTTGTCACAATCTGGCGCAGCCCGTCATCATAAGCCGTATCAGGCAACCCCGGATTCAGCTCAATCAGCTTCGCCCTCAGCGTGCGCGTCAGCACCACCTCCCGATCATCCCTGCGCCCCAGCAAACTTTCGGGGCCGAAATCCTCGCGGTTGTGGGCATAGAGCGACTCCCAGCTCAGTTGCTGCTCCAGATAGTCCGCCGTCGTTTGCTGAACAAGAAAGTCCTCGGTGTAGGGCGATGGGGTCATGGGCTCTGCGGTTACAATGTCGCCACCGTTTCAGTGATTACTTTTGCTGGCATGTTTACCCTGAAATTAACGTATCTGAACGAATAAAGCATCATACGTTTATCGTTTACGCAAGGATTGCACTGTTCAGCAGGTGTTTAAAAAAAAAATACTTTTTGTCCTTTAAGAAAAAAACGTTTATCCTTTAAGAAAACAATTTTCATCAAGGATAACGCATGAATAAGAAAGAACGGGGCGAGAACATACGGCACCAAATCGTCAGGGATGTCAGGCACCATCCTGCTGATATTTGTAAACATATTGCACAAATATTCTCTATAACCCCTCAAGCGGTACATAACCATATAAAACTCCTTGAAAAAGAGGGGCGCTTGAAATCTGACGGTACAGGAAAGGGAAAACGATATTTTTTGGGGGATGTAAGGGAGTACAAGTCACTGTTCCAACTCGAAGATAAATTTACAGAAGATGACGTCTGGAGAGATCACTATGCATTTATTGTTGAAGGGTTGCCTGACAACATTGTCGACATAAGCCAATATGGATTTACCGAAATGGTCAACAACGCCATTGATCATTCTGGCGGGCAACATGTTTCTATCTCCGCCATAAGAGACAAGGAAAAAATCATCATCATGGTGGCTGATGATGGAGAGGGCATTTTCAGGAGAATTAAGAGATTATGCAATCTGAACGATGAGCGCCAGGCTCTCTTTGAATTATCTAAAGGAAAATTGACGACAGATCCGGATCATCATACAGGAGATGGGATATTCTTTACTTCGCGGGTATTTGATAAGTTCCGAATCGATTCAAAAGGGGTGAGTTTTCGCCATGATGATCAATCAGCATTTGATTTCATTCTGGAGACAGAGTTTTCTGAAAATGACTCTGGTACTGCGGTATATATGCTTCTCAAGCGCGATTCAATGCGTGATATCCAGGCGGTTTTTGATGATTTTGCCGGACCGGATGAATTTCAGTTTAACAAAACAGTTATTCCTGTTCGGTTAGCGCAATATGAAAATGAGAAACTTGTCTCTCGATCCCAGGCGAAAAGGCTGTTGGCTCGCATAGAGAGCTTCAACCACGTCATTTTTGACTTTGACGGGGTGTCGGCTATCGGCCAGTCATTTGCCGACGAAATTTTTCGTGTTTATGCCCAAAATCACCCTGACATTGAGTTGTTACCAGTAAATATGGAAGCAAACGTCGAGAAAATGGTCAAGAGGGCTCTTTCATCGAAGGGAACGAAGGAGATTGGGTAACAATTTATTGACATTTTGATAAACAACGTCAATATTGCAAAATACTTTAAAACAATAGCTTAGAGATTTATCCCGGGAGTTATTGACGCAAGTTATTGACGTAACGCCCTTTATTCGGGCCAATTGTGTCAATAGAATATTGTTCAAATATCATACCACCACCTCCCCGCTCATCAGGCGCAACAATAAAATACATGCTTATCCCTTGCGCAAGTCAACAATATCCATACGGTGATAGAGCGCAGGTAAATTGGCTGACTTTATGCGAAACTGACTGCGCTGTTTCGTGCGTGGCCGTTTTGAGGCATTCTCAAGTTTGATGCCTGGGTCATAATATACCTTGCCTTCTGCCATTGCCTGCAGGTACTTTAAATATCAAGTCCGGCCTCAAGTGTCATCCCTCCGCAATTTGGAGCTTCACAGGGTAATGTGACACCGTTTCTGCCCAGTTTTCTTGAACGAATCCAGCCCTTCAGATGGATTTCCCTCAGTTTCTCGATGAGTAACGATCGCTCATCAATCGAACTGATATCGAGACCAGGTTCCTAAAAAACACCGCTTCGGGGTAGGATTAAGTCGATTTTTGGAATCTTTCGCCCACGGAACAATATGACTTGCTACAAGAAGTTTTTCAAGCGGCAGACCTGTAATACAACATTTCGAGTTATAGGCAGCAAGAATCATTTTTCTGAAGAAATGTTGATTCACTCTTAACTTGACGATTGCATCTTTTGTTTTTCCTTCGAGGATATTCTGGTTAAAAATATCTGCTTCAGTTCCTCGTATTGCCGCCATCTTTTTTTCACTTTCATACGCCATAGCTTCCCAATCCTCAAAGAATTCATGCCAAACTTCTTTATCGAGCCTACTAACATTTGAAGCCCCTTTTCGATCAAGAGAAGGATCTATACTGGCAAAATTTGCTAATTTATAGCTAACAGATCCAGGAGTTCTGCCCAGTAGCATTGCCAACTCAATAATTTCAGGATTTTTGACATGTATTCGTCCAAAAGGAGTCTTGCAGTATA
>CAINOO010000182.1 GCA_903851535.1 uncultured Chlorobiaceae bacterium
CAGGGACTTGGCGCCTTTGCGGGCAACCATCCACTCAGCATGGGAATGCTCGGCATGCACGGCACCTACTGGGCCAACCAGGCCGTCAACTCCTGTGATCTCCTCATCGCCGTCGGCGCACGCTTTGACGACCGGGTCACCGGAAAAACGGCAACCTTTGCGACCCAGGCATACAAAATCCATAACGACATTGACCCAACCAACGTCGACAAAAACATCAAGGTTGACTTGCCAATTGTCGGTGATGCAAAACACTTTCTCGCCTCACTCATCGAAGAGACGACGGGCACCGTTGAAGACCGTACACCCTGGCTTGCCCAGATCGACGCATGGCGACAGAAGTGCCCGCTGACCTACAAAAACGATGACAACAAGCTTAGAACAGAATTTGTCATTGACGAAGTTTCAAAACAGACCAATGGCAACGCCGTTGTTGTCACCGACGTCGGCCAGCACCAGATGTGGACATCGCAGTTCTACACCTTCATCAACCCGCGCTCCATCATCACCAGCGGTGGACTTGGCACCATGGGCTACGGCCTGCCTGCCGCCATCGGCGCAGCCTTTGGCGTAACCGACAGGCCTGTTCTCCTCTTCTGTGGCGACGGCGGGCTCATGATGAATATCCAGGAGCTTGTGACCGCAGTACACGAAAAAATTCCCGTCAAGATCTTTTTGATCAACAACAGCTATCTCGGCATGGTGCGCCAGTGGCAGGAGCTCTTCCACAAGGAAAAATACTCCTTTACCGATCTTGGCGACAGCAACCCCGACTTTGTCAAAGTCGCCGAAGCCTTTGGCTGCAAGGCACTCATGGCCGACAACCCCGAAAGTGCAAAAAATGCCATCACAGAGGCCCTCGCCTGGAACGAAGGGCCGGTTCTTGTTGACTTCAGGGTAGTCAAAAAAGATATGGTCTTCCCCATGGTACCAGCAGGAGGCTCCATTTCAGACATGCTCCTTGAACGACTGAGCCCCAAAACGATGGTGTAAACCCTCGCAAACGCCATTGCAAGCTCACCACTGCTTTCCGGTGAGCTTGCAAATTTGGTAACAAGATCTTTCCATCCATCACATTCTCTCCGAATAGAGTGGTACACTTTCACCGACAATACTTCGTTATAGTGATTGCTTTTTGCCAATCGTTCATCACTATTGTATTTTGCGCCTTGGTGTCGTCTTGTCATAATAAAAAATTTTTGTAAACACCTGAAAGAGAACAGAGTGCTGCGACTGGAACAACTTTTGGGACTTCCTCCCAAGGCTAGAAAAACGAAGTTTGTGGAGATGTGGGTAAAGCCAAGCGATCTTTTCAGGCCAAGTGCAGATCCGGAGATCAGTGATGGTGAAGCAGAAACAGAGTTCAGGAGACCCAATAACTTTGTGACCGTCAGCGATGCATACGTCAAATGGTACAATGATTTGAAGATGCAATCATACGGATCCAATGGATATCCCTGGACAAGACTCGGTTATACCTACGACTGGGGAGACAATCGTCGTCACATCGGCTTAAGCGAATTTGTTATCATGCCGGGCGCTACCATCGAAATCAAGGCGATTTCATCAACGATGGACTATTAACCAACCACCTGCCAACGTTCGGAATTGCCTCGCTCATTATTTTATGCTAAAATAAGACAAAATATCACCTATTGTATTCCGGTGAAGATAATCCGCTATTTTCAGACAAATTAACTGACTCTGCCAATAACGATGTCAACAAATAATTTTCTTTCAAACAGCGAACTGACCGACGATCCGGTTTTGGCATTACTCGAATCCCTTCCTGAAGAAGCCCTGCTCATCGACACAAACGGCATAATTCTTGGTGCAAATACCCTGTTTGCCACCCGCATAGGCCTCTCTGCAGGAGAGTGCATCGGAGCCAGTGTTTATGATCTGATGGCGACCATACAGCAATTACCGGAGCTCGCAGTACACTACAGGGAAAAGATTGCAGAAGTTCTCTGTAACGGGAAACGAATGGTTTTTGAAGATGGAAAAGAGGAGCTGAATTGGAAAATCACCATTAATCCTGTCCTGTCACCGGAAAAAACTGTTTCCCGTTTGTTCATCACCATTGCGGATATTTCCGGGCAAAACCGGATGAAGCAAAAGCTCGATGAAAACAAGACAAGGTTTAGCCAGGCATTGGAAACCGCACGAGCCGGTGTCTGGGAATGGGATTTGACAACGAATGAAAATATCTGGTCTAACGAGATATGGCCTTTATACGGGCTGAAGTCAAGCAACAACGAAAAACCCTCACTCCAACTTCTGGCAAGTCTCATTCTTCCTGAGGATCGTGCATCTGTCATCAACGCTTTTACTGAGGCAGCTAAAAGCGAAACCGGGTTGTACATCAAATATCGCGTCTGTTATCCCGACGATACCATCCACTGGCTGGTATCCCGCGGCAAACCCATGCGTAATATCAACGGCAAAACGGTACGTTACATAGGAACGATTATCGATATCACCAAACGCAAGAGCTTTCAGGAGAAGCTTGTTGCCGCCAATGAACGGATGCATTTTATTCTGGCCGCAACCAGCGCGGGTATATGGGAATATGAGATAAGCACAAATACCAGTATCTGGTCAGATGAAACATGGCGTCTCAGCGGACTCAAACCTCATAACGGTAAACTTACCTTTGAACACTGGATAAGCACCATTGTCCCGGAAGACCAGGAACGAGTCAGACAAGCCACCATTGATGCCGTAATAAACAGCAGTGAGTTCAACAGCGCCTGGCGTATTCGTGATACTGATGGAACGGAACGATGGATTATGTCAAAAGGAACCCCATTTAAAGATTCCGATGGTAAAATAGTTCGGTATGGCGGTATCATGATAGACATCACCGATCAAAAACAGAAGGAAG
>CAINOO010000183.1 GCA_903851535.1 uncultured Chlorobiaceae bacterium
CCGAATATCGTTTATAATTATGTTGATGAAAGTGTCTTTAGTAAAGTGTGCAAAAAATACAGACCCGGTGAACAACTTTCTATAGTGAGTATCGGAGCAGCTTCATTCCTGAAAGATCATATAACGATGCTGCGCGCTGTTAAAATTCTTAAGGAATCCGAAATCCCTTTCAAGCTCATGTTGATAGGTCTCAAAGTATGGGGCAATGATGATACTTATAGAGGAATTCTTGACTTTATAAAAATAAATGACATGACTGAATATATCCTGATTGTTGATAAAGTCGATAGATCCGAAATTCCAGATTATCTTAGCCGAAATAACATTTTTCTGATTACAAGTATTGCAGAAGGATTGCCGGTTTCAGTCCTGGAGGCTATGGCTTCAGGATTAACAGTCATTGCGACGCGACATGGTGGTACAGAAGATGTGATGACAGAGGATACCGGGTATATCGTCGAGATAAAAAACTTTCGTAGAATAGCAGAAATACTTATTGAAATCTACCAGGGTAAAAAGTTATTTGATCCCGAAACTATTCGTAAACATATTGTTGCAGTTTGCGGGACAAGCGCTTTTGCATTACGGATGTCAGGCCACTACAATAGTGTCATTAATACTCAACGCTAATGTTATTGTCGCACATAAAACTATTTTATAAACTAATATTATATTGGGGCTTTTCATGAGCTTTTATGTGGATGATTTGGCTGATGTCAAAACAGGAAAAATAGGGAAGGACTCGAGGGTTTGGCAGTATACGGTGATTCTTCCAGGCGCTGAAATTGGACAGTGCTGCAATATATGTTCTCACTGCTTTATTGAAAATAATGTTATTATCGGCGATCGCGTAACTGTAAAAGCTGGTGTCTATATCTGGGATGGAGTCCGACTTGGTAATGATGTATTCGTTGGACCTAATGTGACATTTACCAACGATAAATATCCAACAAGCCGTAATTCTGAATATGCCTGTTTAGAAACATGGGTCGAGGATGGCGCCGTGATTGGAGGTGGAGCAGTAATTTTGCCTGGTATTCGTATCGGAATTGGAGCCATTGTTGGCGCAGGTGCTGTTGTAACCAAAGATGTACTCCCTGGTGTAACCGTTGTTGGCAATCCTGCACGAGTCATAAAGATAGGTTAATGAAATAATGGAAGAAATGTCATACTCTCTTGATTTATGTCGATACATTGACCTGCCTAAAATTCAGGATACCAGAGGTAACCTTACTTTTATTGAGGGCAATAATCATATTCCATTTAACATCCAGAGAGTGTACTATCTCTATGATGTTCCAGGAGGAGCAGAGCGGGGTGGACATGCTCATAAGGCATTGCATCAGTTGATTATTGCCATGTCTGGCAGTTTTGATGTTGTTCTTGACGATGGTAAGGAGAAAAAACGTTACCACCTGAACCGCTCTTATAACGGACTCTACGTATGCCCAATGATATGGAGGGAGCTTGACAATTTTTCATCAGGCTCGGTGTGTATGGTGCTGGCGTCGAATACCTATGATGAGGATGATTACTATCGCGACTACAAAGAATACCTTCTAACGTTAGGTGAAAAGAGATGAATGTCCCCTTTCTCGATTTAAAAGCTCAATATCTTGAGATCAAGGATGAACTTGATGCGGCTTATGCCCGTGTGATGGATTCTGGATGGTATATTCTCGGTAAAGAAGTTGAAGCATTCGAGGCGGAATTTGCCTCATATTGTCAGGTAAAACACTGTATTGGGGTTGGAAATGGCCTTGATGCCTTGCAACTTATTCTCCGTGCATCCGGTATCGGCACAGGTGACGAGGTTATCGTTCCCACCAATACCTATATCGCAACGTGGCTTGCTGTTACCTACTCCGGCGCAAAACCTGTACCCGTAGAACCTGATGAGCATACCAATACTATCGATTCTTCTTGCATTGAAAGCGCAATTACTGCGCGCACCAAAGCCATCATGCCGGTACACCTCTACGGGCAGCCTGCAGATATGGATAGCATTAACGAAATCGCTGTACACTATGGGCTAAAGGTATTTGAAGATGCAGCGCAGGCTCATGGAGCAACCTATAAAGGACAGAGAACAGGAGGTCTGGGAGATGCCGCCGGTTTCAGTTTTTATCCCGGTAAAAACCTTGGGGCGTATGGTGATGGTGGTGCTGTAACGACCAACGACGATGTTCTTGCTGAAAAAATCAGGATGTTGGGGAATTATGGTTCACGAATCAAGTATCACAATAACGTAAAAGGCTTCAATTCCCGTCTTGATGAAATGCAGGCCGCATTGCTGCGAGTAAAGCTGAGAAAGCTTGATGAGTGG
Source organism: uncultured Chlorobiaceae bacterium (assembly GCA_903851535.1). GTDB lineage: Bacteria > Bacteroidota > Chlorobiia > Chlorobiales > Chlorobiaceae > Chlorobium. The sequence continues at coordinate 2,327 of CAINOO010000183.1, forward strand.
AATGAACGACGCAAACTTGTAGCTACGCACTATCTTGATCAGTTAAAGGACGAACCCGGTATGCTGCTTCCTGTTGTTCCTTCGTGGGCCGAGCCTGTTTGGCATGTTTTTGTTATACAATCTTCACATCGAAATGAACTTCAAAAGCATTTGGCTGAAGCCGGAGTAGGCACCATGCTTCATTATCCCATACCGCCTCATTTACAGGATGCTTATGCCGAGTCAGGTTATAGAGCGGGATCATTCCCGCTTGCAGAGAATATGAGTCAGAATGTGTTGAGTTTACCTATGGGTCCACATCTTGAAAAGAGACAACTGCAATTAGTTGTTACGATGTTGCAAGAGGTCTCGTTGGGGAGACGTTGTTGACAGGCAGGCTTGCAAGCATCCTGCCAAGGGCAGCCGTTACGACTTCGTTTTCGATGTCAATGACGCTGGGAGTTGGCGAGACGATGACCTCTTGCAATGTGCTTAAAGGGGAGAATTCTTTACTGTCGGCCGGGTTGTGCCGGTAAAGGGCAACCAGCGGGGTATCGGAGCATGCGGCGATATGTACCAGTGACGTGTCGGGGGTGACAAGGAGCTTGAGCTTTTTGATGATTTGCCAGACTTCATAAAGGTTTTGGGTGGATGGAGAGGGTAAAACGTTGCCGTGTGGTTTCTCAAGCCCTCTTTTTTCTGTAATATCTCCGGGCGCAGAAAAGATGACAAATCGCTCTTCGGGGAAGCTTCTGACAAGTTCGGACCACTGTTCGAATGTTCGATGTCCACCGGGGGTGCCAGCGCTGATATTGATGCCTGTGCAGGATTCAGACGGAAGCGCTTCCAAAAATGAGGCGATTTCAGGTGAAACGGGCATTTGTGGTATGTATGGTCGTGACGGTTGTTGCGTGGAGTTATTGATTACCCCCATGAGCGCGAGGTTCCTCGTCGATTCATGAGCGCCAGGCCCGAGATCAATAAGGTGATTATAGAGCGCTTCGTGGCTGGTGTTACGATGACCGATCTTGTATTTCGCCCGGATGATCAGTGACTGAATGTGAAAATGGGTTGAAGGATGGTTTTTCGGGTTGAACAATACATCGAATTTTTTGGGAAAAAACTCGAAAAGGTAGCGTTTTAGATTCCGTTTGGCATGATAGACTGCGTTGATATTGGTGTCGGCGCTGAAAAAATCAAAAATAATCTGGGTGAAAGCAACAATAGATATCGAAATTTCCGGATATGTTTGTCGGAGGGTGGCAATGAGGGGGGTGAGCATGATGGCGTCCCCGTAGCATTCTCTTGCAAGAATGACGATGCTCTTGAGCTGGCCATCAAAGAGCGTGGTTGGTTGTCTGCGTTTAACCATAACCTTTGCGTTCGATAACATCTGTTGGTGAATCTGAAGTGTATGCGCCTGGCGACCTCGCTTCATGTTCGGGCACAGGTTCAAAGAAGAAAATTCATGGCCTGTCGTCCCGGCACATTGGCAAACGCTGGTGTTTTAGATGCATCTGCCCTCTCTTTCTGTTTTCGTTTGTCCAATTCCTGTCTGTTCGATAGAAGCTGAAATTAACAACGGGAAGACAAAGTATCAAATTCTCAAGGAATTCATTGTAACGTATAATTTTAAATGCAGAAGTTTTTTTCTTCCGATCAGTTTGCCTTGCGGCGCCCCTCTTTCATGATCAATACGTTTTTTTTGATCGCCGTTATGCTGTTTTATCCGATAGTCGGAGGAGTGCTTTTTTCTGTTGTCAGCGACAGCAGCGAGGCGGCTTTTTCTTTGTCAAACATGCCGCGGAGTCAGCTTTTTTCCATTCGATTGATTCAGGCCTGTGGGCAGATTCTTGTGCTTGCTTTACCCGTTCTGTTTCTTGCCGCTTGGCATACCGGGCGCAACAAGCTTTTTTCCCAACAGAGTTTGGCTTTTTTGGGGATACAGAAGCGTCTCGATTTTGGTATGGCGGTTCTGGCAATTAGCGGCATTTTTCTGCTTCAGCCGTTGTTGTATACCATCACCGCAGCCCAGGATCACTATCTCTGGCCGATTCTTGGTTCTGCAGGAGCTGAAGTGGTTCGTCAGCGTGATCTGATGGAGTCGTTTATCAAAGAGCTTGCGCTGGTGCGCTCTGTTCCGGAATTTTTTGTTGTTGCCTTTGTTTTTTCTATCACACCCGCATTTTGTGAGGAGCTGTTTTTCAGGGGCTATATCCAGCAAAATTATACCCGTTCCATCTCCTCTGGCAATGCTGTGCTGCTGACAGGTTCTCTTTTTGCTCTCTTTCATTTGAGTGCGGCAAATCTTTTGCCGCTTGCTTTGCTTGGCTGGTATATTGGCTATATTTATGCGTTGACGGGTAATCTTGCCATTCCTTTTGTTGTTCATCTTGTCAACAATCTTGTTGCCTTGTTTTTTCTTTGTTTTACAGAAGGGGGAACTCTGGAGGGGCCTGTAGATGCAATGGTTGTGCTTGGCTCACCATGGTGGTGGCTTGTTGTTATAGGTAGTTTATTATTGTTTGTAATGGTTCTTCGGCGGCTTGCTGTTGCGCCGCGAGGAGTGGTTCACTCAGGTTGATCAGTTGTTTAATATATGATAGTATGAAATTCAGCAATAATTTATTGCAGCGAGTGATTGTGGGCGTTGTGGGTATTCCTCTGCTGCTCTGGCTTATCGATGTTGGTGGTTTGGTGTTCTTTCTCTTTTTTTCGCTTTTGGCGCTTCTTGCTGTTTTTGAGTTTCATCGCCTTGCATGCCACAAAGCCAAACCTCCGGCACTCTGGATGGTGCTGCTGGTAACGGCGCTTTTTCAGGTCAATTTTTATCTGCATTTGGCCGAGGTGTGGGAGCTGTTGCTTGCTGTTGTACTTGCGCTGCTCCTGATGGAGCTTTTTTTAAAAGAGGGCTCTCCGCTGCTTAATTTAGGGGCCATCTTGCCCGGTCTGCTCTATGTCAATCTCTCTTTTGGATCCCTCTTGCGGCTTCGTTTTTTTGAAGGAAGCAAAGAGGGGGAAGTGATGGTTTTTCTTATGTTTTTCTGTGTCTGGGCCGCTGATATTTTTGCCTACTTTGGCGGGAGTATCCTGGGCGGAAGGTTTATTCATC
>CAINOO010000184.1 GCA_903851535.1 uncultured Chlorobiaceae bacterium
GACAATCGAGATCAGGCCGGTCTCCGGCTGGAAGGTTCCCGACCTCAGCCTTTTTGACGGACTCTTTTTCACCAGCCCCAACAGTGTCAGCTTTTTTATGGAGCGGTTGCTGAAAGAGAGCCCTGATGAGCTGATAAACCTGCAAAATCTCAAGGTTTGGGCTGTAGGAAAAACAACCTCCTCCGACCTTGCGGCACACGGCGTAAAGACCGAACCAATACCGAAAATTGCTGATGCCGTCACGCTCATGGAGGAGATCGGGAGTGAGGCAATAGCTGGCCGCACCTTTCTTTTTCTGCGTGGAAGCCTCTCCCTCGGCACCATACCCGATGTCATTGGAAAACGGGACGGAACTTGTGTTGAACTGACTGTTTACGAAAACCTGCCCCCTTCGCTTGAAGAGAGCGCCAAAATCAAGTCGCTGCTGGAACAAGGCCGGCTCTCCTGCCTCTCCTTTACCAGTCCGTCAACTGCCATCAATTTTTTTGAGGCAATGGGAACAACCACCCTTCCTGCAGGAGTACAGATTGCTGCCATAGGAACAACAACGGCCAATGCGCTCAAAAAACTTGGCGTAAAGGTCGATGTTATCCCTGAATCATTTGACGCACCCTCCTTCGCAAAAGCAATAGCCGAGGCAATGAATAATTGACAATTGTCCATTGTCATCTGTTTATTGCTTCAAGCAGTGCTGTGCCAATAACCTTGTTGGCGCTGACAAGCCCTTCACCTGATATCGTCGTCTTGCCCCGGTAATCAAAACAGCAGCCACCCGCTTCCGTGACAATGGGAATCAGTGCTGCGCAATCCCAGGGGCTCATGATTTTATCGACCGACACTTCCGCTCGGCCTGAAGCGACAAGCATGTGGCCATAACAGTCACCCCACCCTCGAACAAGCCCGGCTTCATGGCGCAGCAGATCTACCGGATGGCGAGATAACGAATCGAGCAAATACTCCTTTTCGGTATAGAGCACCGTTGCATCCTTGACATTACTGATAGAGGAGACGGTTATGGGTGAGCCGTTGAAAAATGCTCCGCATCCCCTTTCAGCATAATAGAGCTCGCCCAGCGCAGGAAAACAGACAACACCAAGCTGCATTGAGCCCTGAATCTCAAGACCAATCATAACACCGTAGAGCGGCACACCGTGAATAAAGGCTTTGGTTCCATCAATGGGGTCAATAATCCAGCGACGACGGTTTGTGGATGGACGCTCTTCAAATTCTTCACCAAGCACTCCATCCTCCGGATTACGGGAAATAATGGCAACCCGTACGAGTTCTTCGGCTTTCCGGTCGGCCTCGGTAACCGGAGAAGCATCCCGTTTGGTAAAAACTTGCAGAAATTTGCTGTTAAAGTAGCCGAGAGTCAACTGGCCAGCCTGTTCGGCCAGTTCAACGGCAAACTGAAGATCGGAAGTCATGGTTTTTTCGTTTTCTTTTAATTACATTAGGCTGCTCAATATTTCGAGTTCGAAATCGCTGCACATGCGGCACTCCAGCTTAACCCCGGACACATCCCTGAAAAGACACTTTCGACCGGCAAGTTAGTTAATCAATATCGTAAAACACAATGAAACGCTTGATTGCCGAACGCGACAAAGCCCGCCTTGGTGGTGGACAAAAACGCATAGACGCACAGCACAAAAAAGGCAAGTTTACCGCTCGTGAACGCCTCAACCTGCTGCTTGACGAAGGAAGCTTTGAAGAGTATGACATGTTCGTATCGCACCGTACAACTGATTTTGGCCTCGACAAACAGAACTTTCTTTCAGACGGAGTCATTACCGGGCACGGTACCATTGATGGTCGTCTTGTCTATATTTTTTCCCAGGATTTTACCGTTCTTGGCGGTTCGCTTTCAGAAACCAATGCGCTGAAAATCTGCAAGGTGATGGATCAGGCAATGAAAGTCGGCGCACCCTTCATCGGCATCAACGACAGCGGCGGAGCAAGAATCCAGGAGGGGGTGAGAAGTCTTTCCGGCTATGCAAGTATTTTCCAGCGCAACGTCATGGCTTCAGGGGTTATTCCACAGATATCGGCAATTTTCGGTCCCTGTGCGGGTGGTGCGGTCTACTCCCCTGCGCTTACTGATTTCGTCGTCATGGTTGAAAAAACCAGTCACATGTTTGTTACCGGTCCAAAAGTTGTAAAAACCGTTACCGGAGAGAGCATCACTGACGAGGATCTTGGAGGAGCAGCAGTTCATGCAACAAAATCAGGAGTCACCCATTTTGTCGGTGCGGATGAAACCGAAGGAATCCTGCTGATCAAAAAGCTGCTCAGCTATTTGCCACAGAACAATCTGGAGGAACCACCCCTTGCCATTTGTGACGATCCGGCCGACCGCCTTGACGACAAGCTGAATTCCATCATACCCGAAAAGCCATCCATTCCGTACGACGTCAAGGATATTATCTATTCGATTGCCGATAACGGAGAGTTCCTTGAAGTTCAGCGACAATATTCAAGAAACATTGTTGTCGGCTTTGTCACCTTCAACGGCATCTCCACCGGCATCGTGGCCAACCAGCCCAACTACCTCGCCGGATGTCTTGACATCAACGCATCACGCAAGGCGGCAAGGTTCGTCCGATTCTGCGATGCCTTCAACATTCCCATCGTCACCCTTGTGGATGTTCCCGGCTTTCTTCCCGGCAGTGCACAGGAGTTTGACGGCATTATCACCAACGGTGCCAAACTGATTTTTGCCTACGCCGAGGCCACGGTACCAAAAATCACCATCATTCTGCGGAAAGCTTATGGTGGCGCATATATCGTCATGAGCTCCAAGCAACTTCGCGGTGATGTCAACTATGCATGGCCAACAGCCGAAATTGCTGTCATGGGCCCGATAGGTGCCATAGAGGTGCTTTACAACAGGGATCTGAATGCTATCGAAAATGCAGACGAACGAGCCAAATTTGTTGCCGACAATGCGGCTGAGTATCGTGAAAAATTCTCCAATCCATACGAGGCGGCAAAATACGGTTACATCGACGATATCATCGAACCGCGCAATACCCGTTTCAGGATAATCCGGGCCCTTCAGACACTCTTGACCAAAAAAGATCAAAATCCCCCTAAAAAGCACTCGACCCTACCATTGTAAACCGAAAAAAAACCATGACGTCGATCATTCAATATTTTCCGGTCAATCTCTCGGCAATCCAGAGTCAGCATCTGGCACTGGCGGTTACCGGATACTGTGTCGTCTTTCTTTCTTTCTTCCTGCTTGCGCTGCTCTTCAGCGTGATACCAAAGATTCTCTCCTGGAATGTCAGAAGAAAATTTACCGATAAGGGTGACGAGAACAAAAAGGCTTTGGCCGGAAACATGATTCCCGGAGAGGTCAGTGCGGCC
>CAINOO010000185.1 GCA_903851535.1 uncultured Chlorobiaceae bacterium
GGGTTACACCGATTTCCTTTGCGATATGCCATGCGATGGCCTCTCCTTCGCGATCGGGGTCAGTTGCTATGAGAATTTCATTGGCTTCTGCCGCAAGCTTTTTTAACTGATGAACAACCTTTTCTTTTCCTGGAATAATTTCGTACCTCGGCTCGTAATGATGGTCAAAATCAAGACCAATCTCCTTTTTTGGCAGATCCTTTATATGGCCTACCGATGCGAAAACCGTATACTTGTCTCCGAGGTATTTATTTATAGTTCTTGCCTTTGAGGGGGATTCGACGACAATCAGGGTCCTGTTTCTGGCAGAGAGTGTTGCTGGTTTTGGGGCCATTGATCAGTACCGATATTAAGAGCATTACAAGTAAAATTTTGAAAAAGATAGGTTTTGAAGAGCAAAAAACAAATTTTACCATTTTTTGCTCCTCTATTTTGCCTCTCCCTATCTTTTTCGAATTGATCATTGCGACCGTGAAAAAGAGGGAGTGGCGGGAGATGCGAGATAATTTATTATTATTCTTTTGCACTGGCTGTGTATCAGCGAAATAATAATGATTTGGAATTCATGCGTCACTTTTTGTTTTCTCTCCGTTCTGGTTTGGCCGTTATGATGCTGATGACGCTGCTGATGATCTCTGTCAGAACTCTTTCAGCTCTTCCATCTCTACCCTCAGGACAGAGATTTGTTTCTCTCAAGGTGATTACAGGAGAAGATCAGGGCTATACCATGAAAGTATCTGCCCAGAAAAGGGCGGGCATCGATATGATTGATCTTGAGTCTATGGTGCGGGCCTTGCGGATGAGTTACCGCAATGAGCAGGGGGGACTTGTTGTTGAGGAATCTTTCGGGATGCCAGGCACGATTTGTACGATAATGGGCGACAATAATTTTGTCCGCATTATTTCGAGAAATCCTGAACTTCCGAAAAGGATTATCCAGCTATCCTCGCCTCCCCTACTGGTGCAATCACGCCTCTTGTTGTCGGCTAGCCAGGTATGCCGACTCTTCAGCGTCTGGTTGGACCGGGATGTGGTCTACAACTACGCGTCTGGCCAGATACGTGTCCGGCTTGACCGAAAAAGTCTTGGGGAGTCGGACGAAACAATCGGGATGGTCAGCGATGACGTGCTCTCTGACGCTGAAGGCTCCAGCAGGCAGTCAGAAGGGCGGACGGTGATTACTGGAGTTGAGGTCAAGAACCGCTCGAACGGAGCAGCCATCACGTTTTCTGCTTCCGGTATTGCTGCCCAGACATCACTCGTTACACTCAACAAAGAGGGGTATACCTATTTTTCCCTTGAAAAAGCCTCTTGTGATATTGGTGCATTAACAAAAGAGTACCGTGGAGGTGTGGTCAGCTCAGTCACTCCGAAACAGGTGGCCGGAGCGGGGTTACAGTTTACCATAGCACTCGACAATCGTTCGTTTGCTATCAATTCTGTTGAATTTCAGCGTGATAACAAACACAACCGCTATGTGATTGCTGTTCGCAGTGATGCTGGAACGGACGCCATGCGCAAAAAGGAGAAGGAGTTGAGGATTGCACAGGTTCTCAGCCGCGATATTGAAAAGTGGAGGCTTGATACCATTGTGCTGGATGCAGGTCACGGCGGGAAGGATCCCGGGGCTACAGGCGGAAATGGCACGAATGAAAAAGATGTTGCACTCAATATCGTTCGTGATCTCGGTCGGTATATCACAGAGAAGTGGCCTGATGTGCGGGTCATCTACACGAGAAAGAAAGACGCTTTTGTCCCTCTGCTTCAACGAGGGAAAATAGCAAACCAGAACGGCGGAAAACTCTTTATCAGTGTTCATTGCAACGCAAACCGGAACCGTAATGTTCGTGGATCCGAAGTCTATATTCTTGGAGCCCACAAAACAAAAGAGGCTCTTGACGTTGCTCTTTTTGAAAACTCGGTGATACGTCAGGAGGCCGACTACACCCTTGCTTACAAAGGCTTTTCTGAGGAGTATCTCATCATGGGCAGTATGGCCCAGAGTGCATTTGCCCGCCAGTCCACCTTGCTTGCCCGGCATATCCTCAACCCGGATGATCGGCAGTCGGTCAATAAAAGAGCCGGAGTGCACCAGGCTGGTTTTATGGTGTTATGGAGCCCTTCCATGCCGAGTGCACTTGTTGAAGTGGGTTACCTCTCCAATCCAGGTGAAGAGCAGATTCTTCGTGATCGTCAGGAGCAGAAAAAAATCGCCTACACTATTTTTCGGGGAGTGCAGGCCTACCGCAAGAACTATGAAACTTCCAGTATGGCAGCAATGGAACGCTGAACATGTTTTTTCCGGGCGAAGGGAGACAGGGCTAATGTTCCTTTTTTTGTTGCAAAGTTGTAAACCCCATACTACATTCCGGTTCACATGTTTCTGTAAGCGCAGCGATAGTTCGCCTTTTCTTTTTTTCTCTCTGTCATGAACGACCTTACCGCCCGAATTTTGAGCCAGATGATCACCGATGCTGATTTTGTTTCGGGTGAAGCGCTTTGCCGTGAGTTTGGCATTACCAGAAGTGCCGTATGGAAGCATATCAGTCTGTTGCGCACTGAAGGGTATTCCATTGATGCTGTAACAGGCCGTGGCTATCGGCTTTCAGCTCTTACCGGCCGTCCTGTTGAGGCTGAGGTGCGA
>CAINOO010000186.1 GCA_903851535.1 uncultured Chlorobiaceae bacterium
CCAACGGCTGCAATGACAATGACAAAGAGGTTTCCAAGAACGTTGGTCAGCGGCATGAGCATCATGGCGTAGCTGTTGGCATAAAGGGCCGACCGGAAAACTTTTTCGTTCTGACTCTGAAACCGCTCAATCACCTCGGCGTTTCGCCGGAATGCCTTGATCACTTTGAGCCCGCTGATGGACTCTTCCATGATGCCGTACATCTCTCCAAGCTCTTTTTGCAGCTCCCTGAAGCCTTTGCGGGTGTTGCGGGCTACAAACTGCGTGAACCAGAACATGATCGGAATAACAAGCAGTGCCGTAAGGGCAAGCCATACATCGAGCAGGAACATGGCTATCATGATACCAATCAGCGAGAGGACACTGGCCACCAGAGAGGTAACATTCTGTGAGACCGCCTGATTGATCGCATCGATATCGTTGGTCAGCCGGCTCATCAAACCACCCGATGAATTATGATCGAAATAACTGACCGGCAGGGTTTGTATGTGGGTAAAGAGATCGCCGCTCAACTGCCTCAGGGCGGTTTGGGAGACTTTAGCCATAATCCATCCTGCAATCAGTTGAAAGAGGTTGTAGAAGAGATAGACCGCAATCATCAACAGTGAAATTTTCTCCAGCCCGGTGGCATCTTTTTTCAATATGAAGCCATCTATGGCACGCCCGATAAGATAAGGCCCGCTCAGTCCGAGTAAAGAGTAGAGCACAACCAGAAAGGCAACGACCAGTAGCTTCAAGCGGAAGGGAGAGAGGTACCGAAGCAGTCGCTGAACGGCTGCCGCAGAGTTCCGGGGTTTTTCAATTCTTCCGGGTTGAATGGCCGCATTACCGATACCGATATGTTTGCGATTGTCTCGTCCGTTGGTCTGGTAACTACTCATGCCCATGCCTCCCTTTCCACCAATGCGTTGGCGTTGGCCTCAGCCTCTGAGCCACCCAACTGTGAATCGTAGATTTCGCGGTAGACGGTGCAGCTCTGCATAAGCGAGGCATGGTTGCCCTGGCCGACGATGCGCCCTTTATCGAGCACTATGATCTTGTCGGCATTCAGAACAGAACTGACCCGCTGGGCAACAACAAGCAGCGTGCAGTTTGCATTTTTTATCGCCAGTTCATCCTGTATTCTGCTTTCCGTGTCGACGTCAACGGCACTGGTGCTATCGTCAAGAATGAGCATTTCAGGGGAGGCAAGCAGCGCCCGTGCAATGGCGATGCGCTGTTTCTGGCCCCCCGAGAGGTTAACGCCGCGCTCTTCAACGCGGGTATCGTATCCCTGCGGCAATCGGAGAATAAAATCATGAGCCTGGGCGGTCTGAGCGGCCTCGATGACGCGCTCCTGACTTGCACCGGGAACTCCGTATCGGATGTTGTCGCCAATGGTGCCCGAAAAGAGAATGGTTTCCTGGGGAACGATCGCAAGCCGTTTGAGCAGTGAGTCCTGGGTCACCTCACGGATATCGAGACCATCAATCAGGATTCTGCCTGAAGAGACGTCGTAGAATCGTGGAATGAGGTTCACCAGCGTTGACTTCCCCGCACCCGTTGCGCCGAGAATGGCAAGAGTCTTCCCGGGTTCAGCCACAAAACTGACCGCATCAAGCAGCAGGATTTCGGACTCTTTGTTATAGTGGAAGGAGACATTCTCGAAAACAATCTTGCCCGGTTTGTAGGCCGTCATTGGCTTTGCTCCTTCTTGATCCTGAATGTCGGGTTGAATGTCGAGCACTTCGACAATGCGCCTGGAGGAAGCCATACCGCCAGCCCAGACGTTGGTCAGGTTGGCCATAAAGATCAAGGGTGCCATGGTTGTCAGCAGATAATTGGTAAACGCAACAACCTGCCCGATCGTCAGCTTTCCGGCTATGGCATCAAGCCCGCCTACCCAGATAACCAGAACCATACCTGCGTTGATACAGAGTGTCAGCAGGGGCGGCATACTTGCCATAAACTTCATGACGCTTATGGAATCGCTGGCAAACGCCTGATTTGCCTTGTCAAACCGGGCAAACTCAAATTCACCCCGTACAAATGCCTTGATGAGGCGAATGCCTGCAATATTTTCTTGCAGCACGGTACTCAGACGGTCGAGCTGCCGCTGCACCGAGCTCCACAAGGGCTCCATTTTCACCACAAAAAAGATGATGATGACGGAGGTTATGAGGAG
>CAINOO010000187.1 GCA_903851535.1 uncultured Chlorobiaceae bacterium
TACTTCATGGTGTTGGTGAAGGTTTTGCGCCCCTCGATAATGCCTTGCTCCAGCACCTTGAGGTCGTGGTTGAGCAGCACAATCTCGGCGGCCTCCTTGGCCACGTCAACGGCAGAGTCAACCGAAATGCCCACATCGGCAGCATGGAGGGCGGAGGCGTCGTTGATGCCGTCACCCATAAACCCGACAACATTCCCGCTCTTTTTGAGAGAGACAATGATGCGCTCTTTCTGATCCGGCTCCACCTCGGCAAAGATATCGGTGCGCACCGATTGATGCATCAGCGCCAGATCGCTCATTTTGCGGATTTCCGGGCCGGAGAGAACTGTCGGGCTTGCAATGCCGATCTGCCGCCCCAGGCTTGCCGCTACCAGAGCGTTGTCGCCCGTGATGAGTTTAAGTTGCACCCCGAGTTTTTCGAGATTTGCAATGGTCTCCTGAATCCTCTCCTTGGGAGGATCAAAAAAGGTGACAAAGCCGAGAAAAATCATCTCCGCCTCATCCTTGCGGGTAAAATTCTGCCCGGGTGTTCCCGCTTTCCAGGCCACACCGAGTGTGCGGTAGCCGTCACTGCTGAGCTGCTCGTAGCGCTCCATAATTTGGGCCCGCACGTCGCCGAGGGGAAGCAGCGCCCCGTTTTCGCTCTCTGCCAGGCTGCACACTTCGAGCACCTGCTTGAGGGCCCCTTTTGTGATGACGATATTTTCGGAGCTGCTCCGAATCTGGACGCTCAGGCGTTTGCGTATGAAATCGTAGGGCACTTCACTCTGCACCTCAAAGAGCGGCTTGTTGTTGGGCTGGCTGCTGATAATGGCCGCATCAATGGGGTTATGAAACCCCTTTTGCAGCGAGGCATTGAGCCAGGCGTAGTGCAGCACCTTGCTGGATGGCTCGCCTGAAACCGATAGCGCCTTGTGCAGTGTTACCTTGCCCTCGGTGATGGTGCCAGTCTTGTCTGAACAGAGGATGTTCATGCTTCCAAAGTTTTCGATGGAAGAGAGCCGCTTCACAATCACCTGCTCCTTGGCCATATTGCGGGCACCGGAAGCGAGGTTGACGCTGATAATGGCGGGCAGCAATTGGGGAGTGAGGCCGACGGCCAGCGCCATGGAGAAGAGAAAGGAGTCGAGCACCGGTTTGTGCAGCAGGACGTTGACACCAAAGATGATCACCACCAGCACCATAGTGATCTCCATCAGCATGTAGCCAAAGCGGCGCACACCCCGCTCAAAATCGGTTTCGGGCGCCTTCAGCCTCAGGGAGCTGGAAATTTTGCCAAACTCGCTCTCCATTGCGCTGCGCATCACCAGCGCTTTTGCCTTTCCGCTGATAACATGCGCCCCCATAAAGAGGGTGTTGCTTCGCTTGGCCAAAGGGGTCTCGGCAGAGAGCACGCCACAGCTTTTTTCGACCGGGTAGGTCTCGCCCGTAAAGGCCGCCTCATCAACAAACAGCTCCCTTGATTCAAGCAAGAGGCTGTCTGCCGGAATCAGGTCTCCGGCAGAGAGCAGTACCACCTCGCCCGGCACCACCTCCTCAATGTGGATCTCCCTCTCCTCACCGTTACGGAGCACCCGGCAGTTGATCTGCACCATCTTCATCAGTTGATCAACGGCACTGGCCGCACCCCTCTCCTGCCACCAGCCGAGCAGGCCACTTACCAGCACAATCACCAGAATAATGGATGCATCGGTTCTATCATGCAGCGCAAAAGAGAGCCCTGCCGCAAAAATCAGCAGCAAGGTCACCGGGCTCTTGAACTGGAGCAAAAAGAGCATCAGCGAGGAGCTTCGGGAGCTCCCTTTCAGTGAGTTCGGGCCGTACAGCTTCAACCGCTCCTGCGCCGTTTTATCCGCCAACCCTTGCAGGTTGCTGCCAAGCTTCAGGAGTGCTTCTTCCGGAGAGAGCGTCCAAAAATTCACGTCTGTTTCGTGCTGATTGGTTGCCGTTTTTTTTGTCATGGTGCTGCGAGATGGTGATTTCTTTCCTTCACAAAGGGCAATTGAATAGACAATCTGCAAAAGAATTTTTCATAAAAGATACTTTTCTTGCAATATTGTTCTGAGTAGCTTTTTTCAACTTTTTTTGGCGGGGTGCGTGCAAGTGAGAAATATTCATCCGGGAGAGGTCTTGCTGGAAGAGTTTTTAATTCCACTGGAGATCTCGGCGTACCGGCTTTCCAAAGATATCGGGATTCCTCAGACCCGGATATCCGGGATAGTGAAAGGGAAGAGAGGTGTTACGGCCGACACGGCATTGCGCCTTTCACAATATTTCGGGAATTCTGCAAAGTTCTGGTTAGGTCTGCAAGATGATTATGACATCGAGAAGGGGATGCAGGCCAAGAGAGAAGCAATCAATTCTATTATTCGCTACAAGAGCAGCGTTGTGGCATAACACCTGTCACCAAAAGTGTCTTTCCGCTGTTCAGTGCACAATAATGGTTGGTGATGGAACGATTTAGGTTGGTGAGCGGTGAATAATGTTTTAAAAATATATGTCTTCAGTGCACGGAGAAACTTTTTATTTGAATTGACATTGTTCGACAATCAATCCTTTGATATGTTGAGTGGAGCAATTGAACAGGAGTGATAATAATGATACCGATACCGAAAATGCAAACCGTCACGCTTCATGATGCCGAAATCCAACTTGCCCAACTGGTTGAACGTGCTGCTAGTGGTGAAGCGTTTATTATCAGCAAGGCAGGGCGACCGATGGTTAAGGTGATACCATTCGATGCCTCAGTTGGGAATGCCCGGCAGCTTGGTTTTATGGCAGGCGAGATTTCTGTTCCTGAAGATTTTGACCGTATGGGCAGTAGCGA
>CAINOO010000188.1 GCA_903851535.1 uncultured Chlorobiaceae bacterium
CCGATGCCGCAAAGTGGTGCCGACGTGCCGGACGATCTGGATGCACGTCTGGTAGTGCTGGGAATTGCCAGCCCTTACAGCCGGGAAACCGGCAATGCCGCCGATCTGGCCGCAAAAGCAATTCTGGAGAACCGGGGCAATGCACCGCGTCTTTATCGCAACACGCTGCTCTTTCTTGCCGCCGATAAAACCCGATTGCAGGATCTCGACGAAGCCGCCCGCAAATACCTCGCCTGGCTCTCAATTCTTGATGAGCAGAAAAATCTCAACCTCTCACCCTATCAGGTAACACAGGCTGAAAACCAGAAGAGTTCAGCAGAGAGCGCCGTTACCGCCCGCTTGCCCGAAACCTGGCAGTGGCTGCTGGTGCCGGTACAAAGCTCTCCGCAAGCGCCCATAACCTGGGAAGCATTGCGTCTCACTGGCAGCGACCCGCTGGCCGTACGTGCCAGCAAGAAGCTTCGCACCGATGAACTCTTCCTCACCAGTTTTGCCCCAACGCGGTTGCGGATGGAGCTTGATCGTATACCACTTTGGCGCGGTGACCATGTGGCTGTTAAACAGCTTGTGGAGGATTTTGCCCGTTACCTCTATTTGCCTCGACTCAAGAATTCGGCAGTACTGTTGGGCGCAATCAATGCAGGCTTGAGCTTGCTCACCTGGTCGCAGGATAGTTTTGGCTTTGCCGACAGCTTTAACGAAGCCGCAGGCCGCTATCGGGGCTTGCGCAACGGCACTGTAGCTTTCCTTACCGATCCTCATTCGCCTGAGCTTGTTGTGAAACCTGATATTGCCAGCAGGCAGATTGATGCAGAGCGTGCAGAACTATCAGTACCCGCCCCATTACCAGAGGATGGAGAGAGCGGCGACAGCAGGGGTAGGTCGGTGCAACAGGGCAACGGCCATCCTTTAGAAGCACAGCCAATGGTTGCAACGAAGCCCAAGCGCTTTCACGGAACCGCCACCCTCGATGCCACCCGTGTTGGGCGTGACGCCAGCAAAATTGCCGAGGAGGTCATCGCCCATCTTGCAGGTATTGTTGGAGCACGGGTGAACGTCACCATAGAAATCGAAGCTGAATTGCCCGATGGAGCCCCGGATAACGTTGTTCGTACCGTAACCGAGAACAGCAGAACGCTGAAGTTTACCAGCCAGGGGTTTGAAAAGGAATAAGCTTTAGCTGTACAAGGGCCTCCTGTTTCTCACCATGATTCAGGAGCACTCTATTTTGTTTCAATTGAACCGATTGAAAAAATCATGAACCAGAACACCCTTGCCGTCACTCCGGAAAACGAAGAGCTGAAACGAAAGCTTGAAAGGCTTGCTGTGGAGTTTCTTGATCTGTTTACCCGTCATAAAGGGATGGTGGAGGATGAGTCTGTTATTCTGAACGCGCTCTATCTTGAAAAACTGGGTCGTTTTCAGCTTGAGTTACTGCAGAAAAAAACGGAAGCGGCGCGGCTTAAAATGAAAATGAATTTGATACAGGCAGCAATAAACCGCGATAAGCGACCCGATGTGCAGGCGATAGAGAAGTTGGTAGATAAAAAATTCCAGAACTATTATGCTGAAATTGAAGCTCAGGCTGCCGCGTTGGATCAGGCAAAAGAGGTGCTGTCACATCTGGTTTCAAAAGAGGATACCCTGAAGCTGAAAGAGTTGTTTCGGGTGTTGTGCAAGAGGCTCCATCCCGATCTGCATCCCGATCAAACGGAAGATGAAAAAGAGTTGTTCATCAAGGTAAAATCGGCTTATGATTTGCAGAAAATAGCTGAATTGCAACATATTCTCCTTTATCTGGATGAGTCGAAAGAAAAAAAGATTGTACTTCTCTCAGGTGATGAAAAAATAGAGCGAATCAGCCGTCTGGAAAGCAACATCAAAGCGTTGAACGCTAAAATAGCCCAACTTCATCAGACGTTTCCGTTCAATGTCAAAGAGTTGATTGTTGATGAAAAATATATCACACAGAAGCAGGGGGAGTTAAAAAGTGAGATTGAAAAATTTGAACAGCAAAGAGTCAGGTATGCAACGCTTATTGACATCATGACTGATGAGTGAATCTCTCATACCCATAACGCCAGGCTTGCTGGCTCTTTTGCATGGAGAGGGGAAAGGTCTTCTGCCTTTTTCGCAGGAAATTCTGATCTTGGAGATAGTCGTTGCCGGCACAAGCTATTGTGCTGAAATTGAGAGCATTGAACCCTCCATTTTGCCTGAAAAAGTTTTGGTGATGAAAAGAGAGCCTGACAATAAATTTGACAAGTTTGCGATTGCTCTCTATTGCGACGACATTCGTATTGGATTTGTACCGGCGGCAACGAATCAGGTTTGTTCGCGTTTGATGGATGCCGGAAAATTATTTGTATGCAGGGTCGTTTCGAAAAACCGGATTGATACCTGGCTGCAAATAGATGCTCATATTTTTATGGTTGAGTGATTGCCAGACAGTTTTATGGCACTGTTTCCGTTTTTGATCACTGAGCTATACGATCACCTCCAGCAATGCCAAAATCTCTTCAGGGCGCTGAACCAACGATTTTGCCCCAAACTCAAGAAGCTCGCTTTCCGGTCGGAATCCCCAGAGTACACCGAGAGGGTACATGCCTGCTCTTGTGGCGGTCAGCATGTCGATGCCGCTGTCTCCCACGTA
>CAINOO010000189.1 GCA_903851535.1 uncultured Chlorobiaceae bacterium
CCGGCAAGTCTACAGCCTGCTGCACTACGGTGTTCCGGTAAAAGCGGCGGCAGGCGAGAATACGGAAACCCTCAAGCTGATCAACCACGAGCATCCTGAACTTAACGATTTTGCCATTGCCGAGGAGGTGACGGTTTGCGGTGTGCACGATAAACGGCCTGATATTGTGCTCTACATCAACGGGATTGCGGTGGGTGTGCTGGAGTTGAAGAACAGCAGGGTCTCGCTTGGTGACGGCATCCGTCAAAGTCTTGTAAACCAGCGTTCGGAGTTTATTGCTCCCTTCTTTTCAACCGTGCAGTTCATTTTTGCCGGCAATGATTCGGAAGGGCTGAAATATGGCACGGTCGGCACGGAGGAGAAGTATTTTTTGCAATGGAAGGAGGATGAAGAGGATAACTCCCGATTCAAGCTCGACAAGTATCTGCTCAAGATCTGCGAAAAGAGCCGACTGATTGAGCTGCTGCATGATTTTGTTGTTTTTGATGGCGGGAAGAAGAAGCTTCCACGGGTGCATCAGTATTTCGGCGTCAAGGCAGCACAGCGCCATGCCGATGAGTTCAGGGGTGGCATTATCTGGCACACGCAGGGGAGCGGCAAGAGCATGGTGATGGTGCTGCTGGCCCGTTGGATTCTGGAGAACAAGCCGTCCGCCCGAGTGGTTATTGTTACCGATCGCGATGAGCTCGACAAGCAGATTGCCGGTGTCTTTACCGATGCCGGAGAATCAATCAAACGCACAATCAGCGGTCGCGACTTGATGAAGCAACTTGGCCAGCCGGCTCCTCGTCTGCTTTGCTCGCTGGTGCACAAGTTCGGCAGAAAAGGGGTTGACAATTTTGAGGAGTTCATCAAGGATATCCAGTCGCAACCAGGCCATACGGTCGGGGATGTTTTCGTTTTTGTTGATGAGTGCCACCGGACGCAGAGCGGCAAGCTGCACCGTACCATGAAAGCGCTCATGCCCAACGCAGTGTTTATGGGGTTTACCGGTACGCCTCTCCTGAAAAAAGATGCGGCAACAACCCTTGAGGTTTTCGGGAGCTATATCCACACCTACAAGTTCAACGAGGCTGTTGAGGACAGGGTGGTGCTTGATTTGCTCTATGAAGCGCGGGATATCGACCAGCAACTGGGGTCGAAGGAGAAGATCGATGCATGGTTTGATGCCAAAACGAGGGGGCTGAATGAGTGGCAGAAGGCCGCCCTTCGCGAGCAGTGGGGAACCATGCAGCATCTGCTCAGCTCTCGATCGCGGATGAATCGGGTTGTCAACGATATTGTTTTTGATTTCAGTGTCAAGCCTCGTCTCAGTAACCATCGTGGAAACGCCATTCTGGTGGCATCGAGCATCTATGAGGCCTGCAAGTATTTCGAGCTGTTTCAGAAATCGGTTTTTCGGGGCAGGTGTGCGGTGATTACCTCCTACAATCCGCAAACGCGGGACATCACAACCGAAGATACCGGAGCCAACACGGAGACGGATAAGGAGTCGATCTACAACACCTATACCGCACTGTTACTGAATGTTGATGCGACGCCGGGCAAGTCGAAAACCGAGAGTTACGAGGATAATGCCAAGAAGCTTTTCAGAGAGCAGCCTGCCAGCATGAAGCTGCTGATTGTGGTCGATAAATTGCTGACAGGCTTTGATGCGCCAAGCTGTACCTATCTCTATATTGACAAGAGCATGCAGGATCACGGCCTCTTTCAGGCTATCTGCCGCACCAACCGCCTTGATGGTGACGACAAGGAGTTCGGCTATATTGTCGATTATAAAGATCTTTTCAACAAGGTCAATGATGCGCTGAAGGTTTATACCGTCTATACCTCTGAGCTTGACAGGAGCGATACAACAGGAGGTGAGTCCGGCATTCTGATGAAAGAGCGGCTTGCAAAAGGAAGGGAGCGGCTCGGTAATGCCCTTGAAGCTCTTGCCCTGATTTGCGAACCGGTTGAACCGCCGAAAGGGGAGCTTGAGCATATCCACTATTTTTGCGGGAACAGTGAAATTCCCGAGGAGCTTTCAGGGCGGGAAACGCTGCGTGCAGCCCTCTACAAGGCAGCGGCCATGCTGGTAAGGGCGTATGGCGCTATTGCCGGTGAGCTTGATGCCGCAGGGTACTCTGTGGCTGAGATTCAGCGTATCAAAAGGGATATCGACCGCTCTTTGAAGCTGCGTGAAATCATCCGTCATGCGAGTGGTGAAAGCATCGACCTCAAGGCTTATGAGGCCGATATGCGCCACCTTATCGACACCTACATTGAAGCTGATGAGCCGAGGCAGATCTCTCCCTTTGACAAGATGCCGCTGCTTGAGCTTATGGTGAAGTCCGATATTGCGGAGGCGATCAACAAGCTGCCTGAGGGGATAAAAAGCAGCAGGGATGCCATTGCCGAAACCATCGAGAACAATGTACGAAGCAAGATTATCAAAGATCACCTGAACGATCCGGCATTTTATGAGCGGATGTCAAC
>CAINOO010000190.1 GCA_903851535.1 uncultured Chlorobiaceae bacterium
AACCCGGCGACCCTCAACATTTTTCAGGCCGGTCAACATTTCGAAACGCTCATTTACCTGTTCATAGATGAAATCAACCGGACGATCATCCTGAAAAATCATCCTGCAATAGGCAATGCCATTGAGCGTGTTGCGGAAGAGCGAGCTGTAGCGCTCATTACTGGTAATAAGCAGCTCTTCAATCCGTTTGCGTTCGGTAATGTCGATAACAATGCCAAGCATTTGTACTGGCCTCCCCCCAGCATCACGAACCACTTTTCCTCTCGACATGAGCCAGTGCTCGCTGCCATCATGATGCTGTACACGCCACTCAACATTCAAATCACCCCCGTTACAAACAACGTTCTCTACCTCTCGCACAACCCGTTCCCGATCATCAGGGTGCAGGGTCTTCCGCCATGCCTCAAAAGAGGGTGCACACTCGTTTTGATCAAGGCCGTAAAGCTGCCATAACTCATCTGACCAGGTATTCTGGTTCGTCTGCACCTCCCATGCCCACGACCCTGATTTGGCGGCTTCCTGCGCCAAACGCCGTTGCTCTTCACTGTGCTGTAAGGCACGCTCTTTTTCAGTCCTTTCTATGATATCGGTGATCTGAATGGCAAACAGATTCAGCAGCTTCACAACCCGCTCTTCAGTATGGAAAGGGGTGCGGAAATAGATGGCAAGTATGCCACGCATCTTGCCGCTGCAGCTCACCAGTGGAATTAACTGAAAAGAGAGTATGCCATCGGCAAGATGCGCCTCAAGCTCCTTTCTTCCCCAGATAAGGGGGCATGTGGCGACATCCTCGACCATCATCGGCTCTCTGCATTGCAACACCGTGTCGCAGAGGCAGGTTCCTTCCGTGGAGTCATGACTGCATTCCTGAAGAAGAGGGAAAAACCCCTGCTGAGCCACGATTTTCAGGAGGCCTGATTTGGGATCAATGAGACGGATACTCCCCATCCCGGCCCCTGTAATCGAACATGCCGCATCAATAACCTTGTCAAACACCAAATCCATATTACCTTCACGAACAAAAAGCCCTGATATTTCATGAAGTTTTGTCATTGCCTGAAGATCTTCATCAAGAGCCTTTTGCGCAACCCTCAGGCCCTCTTCCTTACGCTTGAACCCGGTAATGTCCTGTGAAAAAACAACCAACCGGTTTACCTCGCCATCCGAACCAAAAAGAGGGCAAATATGGTGAATCTTCCTTCCCGGAAGCAGGCTGTCACCCTCCAAACCTCCCTCAAAAGAGATCTTTTTGCCGGTGCGCAACACCTCCGCAACCTTATTGCGTCGATAAACCGCCACATCAGGAGGCAACAAGTCGAAAGCGTTTTGACCAATACAATCGGTCAGACTTTTCCCAAAGCGTGCAGCAAATGGCTCATTGGCCTCAAGCACGGTACCCTGCCGATCCATGAGAAACATGGCTTCAGGAATGGCGTTAAAGAGAGCACGAAGGTTGTGCTCCGTTGACTGCGACTGGAATTCTCTCTCTTTTTCCATTCAAAGCTCCCCGACTTTCCAGCAGGCTGCCTCATGGCCCGCTTCATAAACGCGAAGTTCAGGCTGTTCGTGGCGGCAGCGGGCATCTGCATGAGGGCAGCGTCCCGCAAACCGGCACCCTTCGGGCAAGTTGACTGCGCTCGGCACATTGCCTTCGATAACATGAAGCCGCTCTTTTGAAGAACCGAGACGAGGAATGGAATGCAGCAACCCTCTGGTATAGGGATGAAGCGGATTGTTGAAAAGCTGCTGCACCAAACCCTTTTCAACCACTCTCGATGCATACATAACCAGAACCTCTTCACAAAGCTCGGCAACAACCCCGAAATCGTGCGTAATGAGCATAACACTCATCCCGGTGTCACCCTGAAGCTTGCCTATAAGATCAAGAATCTGCGCCTGAACCGTGACATCGAGCGCTGTAGTCGGCTCATCGGCAATGAGCAGTTCGGGATTGCAGGAGAGCGCCATGGCAATCATCACCCGCTGTCGCATGCCGCCCGAAAGTTCATGGGGATAGGATGAAAATCGCTCTGCGGGGTTCGGAATTCCTACCAGATGAAGCAGTTCAACAGAACGTTTTTTTGCCTCCGCATGACTGACGTCACGGTGAATGAGAATCTGTTCCATGATCTGGCTGCCGCAGGTAAAGACCGGATTGAGCGAACTCATCGGTTCCTGAAAGATCATGGCAATCTCGTTGCCCCGCAACCTGCGCATTTCATCTTCAGAAAGTTTCAGCAGATCCCTCCCTTTCCAGAAAATCTCCCCTCCGGCGAAATAACCGGGAGGCATGGGAACAAGACGCATCAGAGAGAGCGCCGTTACCGATTTTCCGCACCCCGACTCCCCGACAATTCCCAGCGTACGGTTACGACCCAACGACAAGCTCACACCGTCAACTGCTTTTGCCACACCCGTATCCGTTGAGTAATACGTTTTGAGGTTTTTCAGTTCAAGAATTTTTTCCATATATAACAATCCTGTATCCCGCTATCGCTGGTTTTAAAGAGGATTCCGTTTGCCGGAGTCAAGCATGAAAATATGGTTTGTACGCTACATATGAAAACGTTATCAGATTCAGACCTGCAAAGCAGTACCGTCAGCAAAAAAAATCCCGCGTTCCTTTTTGATACCATCAGGCAATCAACTCCATACGCCTTGCTCAAAGAGGCATCGACAAAGAGCCTGCCTGGCAAAAAAGGAACCGATACCCCAACCTTTATCACCGGCCTGCAAGGATCACTCTCTTCGATCATTGCCGCAGCACTTTTTACCGACCACCCTTCATCACTCATGGTTCTCTGCGGCCAGAACAGCTTCGAACGCTATGAAAATGATGTTGCTGCTCTGTTGCCAAAAGAGAGTCTTTGCAACACCTCGGATGAGCTCTCCCTCTCAATCGGAGCACTCGCAACCAAAACGAAATCGCTCATTCTCTCCCTTTTTGATGATCTTGAGGTCACCCTTTGCCCCCCAGCCGAAGCCGGGAAGCGAATTTTCAGGCTTGCAACAGATCGCAATGCCGGATACGAAACGCTGAAACGTTTTCTTGCAGCAAACAGCTTTGAACAGAGAGAGTTTGTTGAAGATGAGGGAGAGTTCTCCGTGCGCGGCTCAATCATTGACGTCTTTTCTTTCGGGGCGCAAGAACCGGTGCGGATAGAATTTTTTGGCGATACCGTTACATCACTACGCGTGTTCGACATCAACAGTCAACTGTCCGGCAAAACGGTGGTAACCGCTGATCTGACCGCCAGTTTTACCGATGCCCTGAACGATACAGAGGCCGAAACAACCATTCTTGACTATCTTGATCCCGAAACGCTCATTATCATTGATGACCTTACGGAACTTGCGTTAAAGGAAAACCATGAGAGCCTCTCAAAGTCCCTGTCACGGTTCCGCACGATCAGCATTGACTCTTCTGCACCTTCAGCAATTGATTTCTGTTCCAGCCCGCAGAAAAAACTGAACGCCAATTTTCGCACGCTTGCCACCCTGCTCCAGCAAGAGAGCGCTGCACACAAAAAGCCCCTCTTTGCGACCAGTTCACGCCGCGAAATTGCCGAGTTGACCGATTTTCTTGCCGTGGAGATCGGCAGCCCTAAAAGCACCGGGCAACTTGAAGCAAGCTGGATACCAATAAACCTCCACACCGGCTTTATTTTTGGTGATCTTGACCTCTATACCGAATCGGACATCTTCGGCAAACTGCACGCCCACAAGGCGCACCGTAAAAGAAAAATTCGCGGGATCTCACTCAAGGATCTCCAAAAACTCAAGGTGGGCGACTATGTGGTCCATGAGGATTACGGCATTGGCATTTTCCGCTCACTTGAAACCATAACAGCCGGAAATTCCGAGCAGGAGTGCGTACTGGTTGAATACAGCGGCGGCGACAAGCTTTTTGTCAATATCCAGAACATTCGTCTGCTCTCAAAATATACCGCTTCCGAAAGCTCTCTTCCCGCCCTCTCAAAACTTGGCAGTTCCAAATGGGCCGCCAAAAAGGATAAAGTCCGCAAGCAGCTCCGCGATATTGCCATCAATCTCATCAAGGTCTATGCGCAGCGGAAAATGCAGAGCGGCTTTGCCTTCGCTCCTGACTCCATCTACATGAGAGAATTCGAAGCCTCGTTTATTTTTGACGAAACACCCGATCAGCTCAAGGCCATTCATGACGTCAAAAAAGATATGCAGGAGCCCCACCCGATGGATCGGCTGATCTGCGGTGACGCCGGTTTTGGCAAAACCGAGATTGCCATGCGTGCGGCATTCAAGGCGGTGGAATCGGGCAAGCAGGTTGCCATGCTGACGCCAACAACCATTCTTACCCACCAGCATGCCGAATCCTTTACCAGACGATTTGAGAATTTTCCTGTTTCCATAGCGGTACTCAGCCGTTTTGTGACGCGCAAGGAGCAGCAGGAGATCATTAAAAAAATAGCCGCCGGAAGGGTTGATATTGTCATTGGGACACACCGGCTGGTCTCGAAAGATGTGCTCTTCAAGGATCTCGGACTCCTCATCATTGATGAAGAGCAGCACTTCGGTGTAGAGGTAAAAGAGAAGCTCCGCGAACAGTTCCCCGGAGTCGATACACTAACCATGTCGGCCACTCCCATTCCGCGAACCCTCCAGTTTTCGATGCTTGGTGCCCGCGATCTCTCCATTGTCTCAACCCCTCCCAAGAACCGCCAGCCCGTCGAAACCCTTATTACCGATTACGACCCGGCACTCATCCAGTCGGCCATCAAACGGGAAATTACGCGTGAGGGGCAGGTCTTTTTTCTCCACAACCGCATTGCATCACTTGATGATATCCTGCAAACACTCCGTGATCTGGTTCCCTCAGCCCGGATTGTCTTCGCACACGGCCAACTGCCCCCGAGAGAGCTCGAAAAGATCATGATGGATTTCATGCAAAAAGAGGTGGACGTGCTCATCTCCACCACCATCATCGGATCCGGACTCGATATCTCCAATGCCAATACCATTATTATCAACCGCGCCGACATGTTCGGGCTTTCCGACCTCTACCAGTTGCGCGGAAGGGTTGGACGGAGTGAACGGAAAGCCTACTGCTACCTCATCACCCCACCGCTCAACTCCCTGAAAAAGGATGCCGTGCAGCGCCTCGCCGTAATCGAGAGCTTTACGGAACTCGGATCGGGCTTCAACATCGCCCTGCGCGACCTCGATATCCGCGGGGCGGGCAACCTGCTCGGTGCAGAGCAGTC
>CAINOO010000191.1 GCA_903851535.1 uncultured Chlorobiaceae bacterium
AGAATCCGGGGAGCACTGTTTCTGCCGAGCAGCTCTTTTGCCCTCGTTGTCGCCTTTGCCCGCCAGTAATTGTCTATGCCAAGACTCAGCAGATGATTCAGAAAATCATAGGTCGGAGCAACCTCGTCAAACATGCTCTTGATTGAGGCCCTCGATTTTGTCTGATTCAGAGATTTTGCGCTCTCTTTGGCCAGATTGCCCGTCAAATCAGCTTTTTTTGCCATAAACATCTTCCGGGTTAAACATGAGGGTATCACAGATTTCCATAGAAAGGTCGGTCGTTGCCTTGCGATAAAAGCAGGAGTGGTAGCCCACGTGGCAGGCACCGCCGGTCTGCGAAACTTTCAACAGCAGGGTGTCGCCATCGCAATCAATCAAAATTTCATGCACCACCTGCATATTGCCCGACGATTCACCTTTCAGCCAAAGCTCCTTGCGGCTGCGGCTCCAGTAACAGGCCCTCTTTTTTTCGAGGGTCATCTCAAGACTCTGGCGGTTCATCCAGGCCATCATCAAAACCTTGCCGGTTTCATGATCCTGCACAATAGCCGGAACAAGTCCTTTTTCATCGAACTTTACTGTTTCAAGAAAGCTTTTCTGGATATTTTGATTATCGCCCATTGATGGTGTAGATTAAGTGGTTTTTATCCCGTGGCCCCTCGTGCGGGAGGAGCTGGAAAAGAAAAATGCTTTTAAAGATTGATAAAATTATGGAAAAACCAAGATCGGAATGGATAAAAAGATCAAAACAGGTAACTTCCCAAAGCTGAATTCATAATAACCAAGGCCCATGCAGCCCCTACAGAAATTTCTTCCAAAATATACCATCGCTCTTGCCATTCTTTTTGTTGCAACCGTCGTTTTTTTGATGACGAAAGGCAACACGGTCGATCTTGAGGTTGCCCAGGTGACCAATGCCGAGCTGGTTCAAGCCATCTATGCCACAGGCTTTGTTGAAGCTGACGCGGTGGCCAACCTCAGTGCTGAATTATCAGGAACGGTCAGCTATGTCGGCGCGCTCGAAGGGCAGCAGGTCACAGCAGGCCAGAAAATCCTGCAATTCAGCACTCCTCAGCCACAACTTGCCCTCCGTGAAGCGCGGGCCTCTCTGGCAGAACAGCAGGCACAGGTGAGCGATAACCGGCATCGTCGTCTTCGAAAGCAAAACCTTTTTGCTGAAGGAGCAATATCCCGGCAGGAACTCGATGATGCCGAAAAAATGAGCACCCAGGGCGAAGAGTTGCTCCAGCAGAAGGCTCTCCAGTTAAAGATGCGTGAAGATGACCTGAAAAAATTGACCGTTACGGCCCCTTTTGCAGGCATCCTCACCCTGCAGAATGTCAAAAAGGGCGACTATGTCACGGCCAACAGCCTCGTTGCACGGGTGGTCGATACCTCAAGCTACATGGTTACGGTTGAGGTTGACGAACTCGATATTTCCCGGATACGTCATGGACAGGCAGCAACCGTCGCCTTTGATGCCTGGCCCGACAAACGCCTCTCCGCCGTTGTATCGCGTATCGTGCCCCAGACAGACCGGATAACAAAGACATCAAAGATTTATCTGACGCTCAACCATGCGCTCACCGACATCCAGGCAGGCATGACGGCAACAGCAAACATAATCTACAATATCAGGCCAAATGCCCTGCTGGTCAAAAAAAGCTCCATCGTTGAAGAAAACCGTCAGCGTTATGTCTGGAAAATTGCAAACGGAAAACTGAAAAAACAGCCCATCAGTGTCGGTGCCAGTGATATGACCTTTGTTGAAGTGCTGCAGGGGCTAAAAAAAGGGGACAAGATTGCCCTTGCTCCTGAAAAAGGGCTTCATGAGGGGATGGAGGTCAACATCATTGCAAAAAAGAAGAGCTGAGGTTAATATGAGCCGTGCGGCTGTTTTTATTGATGGAGCAAACCTCTTTTTTACGCAGCGCCATCTGGGGTGGCAGATAGACTTTTCCCGTCTTATGTCATTTTTCATCTCTTCGTTTGGCTCAGTGCAGGCAAATTACTACGTTCCGGCATCCGAACCTGTTTCAGAAGAAAATGCCGCATTCACCAGGGTGCTGACCGCGCATGGCTACAGGATAACCTCAAAACCGGTCAAAAAGATTGTCAACAAGGAGACTGGTGTGGTGGTCATGAAAGGCAATCTTGATGTTGAACTTGTTGTTGATGCCCTCAGCGCAGCCGATCAGTACGATACCTTTATCCTCTTCAGTGGCGACAGTGATTTTCTCCCCTTGCTGAGGGCTTTAAAAGAGAAGGGCAAAGAGATCATTGTCTACTCCACCCAGGGACTGAGTGCGAGGGAGTTACTTGCCGAACCGGGAATCACCTATGGAGACCTTGCACTCCTCAAAGAGCGCATTGAACAGGTCAGGCCGGGCGACACGCTGCGTTTTGAGGGAGTGGCAGCCGGTAATGATCCTGACTTTTCCCTTCCTCTGCCCGATGTCGGGACAATCTTTACCGGCAGTGTCCTGAAGGTACAGCCTTACGGGATTTTTCTCAGTAACCCCTATCATGTCAAATGCCTTCTACCCCTTGGTTTTCTCGGTATCAGCCGTCATATTGCCGATCTGACGGCAATTGTGCGCATGACCGATATGTTTGACGTGGTGGTCTTTCATGTCAATGCTGCTCGTGACGTTGCCGAAATTACCGTCAAACTGGCCGATAAAAAGATGACAGAGGAGTTGACATCGCGCATTGAGGGATAATCGTTTAGTGGAATCGGGGTTGTGATATTCAGGTTAACAGTAAATAAACGGAGCAAATCCAATGGATATACTCACTGATGCGATTGGCGCGGTAACAAATCTTTTTGCAGGCTTGTGGCCACAGCCAACTGAACATCCGCAACTGGAAAATGGAAAACTGAGGCCCTGTCCCGATACGCCAAACGGGGTGTGCAGTGAAAGTACCAATATGATGGTACGAATCGATCCCCTCAGTTTCACTGGTTCAGCAGATAAGGCCTGGCCGCTCCTTCAGCGTATTGTCGAGGAAAACGGAGGCGTTGTGCACAAAATTGAGAAAGAGTACCTTTGGGCGACCTTTCTTGTTCCTGTGTTCGGTTTTGTTGATGATGTCGAATTCCGTCTCAGCCCGGAAGAGGGTGTGATACATGTCCGCTCATCATCAAGGCTCGGTTTCTCGGACCTCGGTGTCAACCGCAGGCGGGTCGAGCAATTGCGTGCGGCATTTCGTGATGCCTTGAAGGCATGATAAGAACAGGGCTTTATGCATGAAGGCCAGGCGGAAGTGCTTTATTTTCAAAACAGCGCTCTGTTTTCGTAGGCATCGGTGCAGGAAAAGAGCTGTTTTGCTGGTTTTATCGCGAGATTGTCATGATTTCGCTTGCCAATGGACTCTGTTCTGAATAGGTTACAGGGCAAAAAAGGGACAATATGCACATACCGGACGGATATTTAAGCCCTGCGACTTGCGGGCTCTTTGGCGCCGTGATGATTCCGATATGGACGGTGGCTTCGAAAGCGGTCAGAAAAACATTGAGCGTCAGGCAGGTTCCCTATCTGGCGATTGGTGCAGCGTTCAGTTTTGTGATCATGATGTTCAACGTGCCTCTTCCCGGTGGGTCAAGCGGTCATGCCGTTGGGGGTGTCCTTGTTGCTATCCTGATAGGGCCATGGGCAGCCTGTATCGCCGTGACGGTTGCCCTCGTGATTCAGGCGCTGTTGTTTGGTGATGGCGGTATTACGGCTCTTGGAGCGAATTGTTTTAACATGGCATTTGTGCTTCCTTTTGTCGGCTATTATGTTTACAAATTGATCAGCTTGAACAGCCCGCCCGGTTCCAGCAGGCGTATAATCGCCGCCGGTGCTGGTGCGTACGCGGGTATTTGCCTGGCCGCTCTCTGTGCCGGAATCGAATTTGGACTTCAACCGTTACTGTATCATACGGCAAATGGTCAGGCATTATACTCTCCTTACGGACTGAATGTTGCCGTTCCTGCAATGGTTATAGGCCATCTTCTTGTTTTTGGTTGGGTTGAGGTTATTGTGACAGCCCTGGTCGTAAAATATTTGCAGAAGCAGAACTCTGTTTTTTTTGAAGGAGACAGATTATGACGCTGACCGGAAAATTATGGACAGGGATTGGCGCTTTAATTATTCTCTCCCCTTTGGGGCTTATTTTACCTGATCATTTCAAGGCAGGGTCGGCTTGGGGGGAATGGGGGGTTGACGAGATCCAGAAAATGACAGGGTATGTTCCGCAGGGTCTTCAGAGTCTTTCAGAACGGTGGAAAGCTCCGCTGCCCGATTATACTTTTCAGGGATGGGAGGGACAGGATCTCGTTCATTTGAGTTTTGCCTATATCATCTCTGCTGTTGCTGGTATTGCGATCATCGCTGGAGTGGCTTTATGCATAGGCAAGGTATTGGCAAAAAAGCATGAGTAACGCCTTGAACAAGAAGCGTGATTTCATAGAGCCCTCAATTTTGAGTGCCCTTGCGTTTTTAAAAGATGCAACACTTTCAGAAGAGTATGCCAATCGCAAAGGTTTTTTGCAGTCGTTGGATCCCCGGCTCAAAACCCTCTCTTTCCTTGCTTTTCTTGTTACGGCAATTTCATTGAAAAGTGCGGTTTTGATTGGTACCCTCTATGGATTTTGTTTCATTTTTGCCATTTTGTCGAGAATTCCGGTCAGGCACTTCTTGGTAAGGACATTGCTCTTCATCCCGTTATTTTCGCTATTTATGGTGCTTCCAACCTTGTTCAGTATCGTAACGCCAGGTGAGCCGGTTTGCTCTTTCCATGTTTTGGGACTCAATGGTATCATAACTCGTCCGGGTCTGGATGGTGCGGTCTTGTTCGTGGTCAGGATTGCAACCTCGGTGTCGCTGGTCGTATTATTGTCTTTGACGACGCGGCACTCGGAGCTGCTGAAGGTTTTAAGGGTATTGGGTGTTCCACAGCTTTTTGTTTTGACGATATCAATGTGTTTCCGCTATCTCTATCTCTTTGCGACGATGGTCGAGAATATTTTTACGGCTATTAAAAGTCGTGTCGGGGTGGTGTCACATCACCGGCATGGACAGAACGTTGTGGCCTGGAATCTTGCCAATACGTGGAACAGAACGACACAGATGAGTGAAGAGGTCTATATGGCGATGCTTTCGAGGGGGTATACCGGTGAGCCTCGACTCTTGAGGGTATTTCATGCAACGCTGAAAGATTGGGTCTGGCTATGCTGTGCCCTGATCATCTGTGCAGGCTTATTCTATAGAGGACAAATCTTGTGAGTGATATTATTTTTGAATTGCAGGATGTGCACTACGCATATCCGGGCAAATTTCCGGCTCTGTGCGGTGTCGATATGACCATTCGGTCAGGTGAAAAAATTGCGATTATTGGTGCCAACGGAACAGGCAAATCAACGCTATTGCAACTATTGGATGGACTTATTTTCCCTCATCATGGTCAGGTGACGGCTTTCGGGGAGCTGTTACGTGAAAATTCGCAGGTTGATGAAAAAGCGGCACATCGTTTCAGAAGAAGGGTCGGTCTTGTTTTTCAGAATGCCGATATCCAGTTGTTTTGCCCGTCAGTGAGAGAGGATATTGCTTTTGGACCTTTGCAGTTGGGCGTTGCAGAGGAAGAAGTCGGGAGGCGTATCCTCGAGGTTGCCCAGGTTTTGGATATTCGCCATTTATTGGAGAGGGTGCCCCATCAATTGAGTATTGGAGAGAAACGGCGGGTTGCTATCGCATCTGTTCTTGCTATTGATCCTGATGTCTATCTCTTTGATGAACCGACTGCCGGACTCGATCCGTTAACCGTCCGGCATATTATCGATTTTATTGTCAATGCCAACCAACGAGGGAAGACCATTATTACCGCGACGCATGATTTGCATGCTATAGGGGAGATAGCCGATATGGTATATGTGTTTGGTCAGAACAAGAGGATTATTATGGGAGGTACTCCTGACTCGATCCTGAATGATCGTTCATTCCTTGAGATGAATAACCTTGTGCACATTCATCGACATCACCATGATGGCAGGGAGCATGTTCATCAGCATCTGCCATGAGGATACCGCCACAAAACAAGAACTATCCCTCTTGCCGGCAACAGATGGTCTCCCTCTGGTTTACTCAGCGCAAGAGGAGATACTTCAGGCTGAGATGTTTGACATCGGGCTGGCAGTGTGCAGCCAGCCCTTTGCTGCTGACGCAGGGCTTATGATGCTCCGGCAGTGCTCATCAGCTTTTCGTGAATTGCCGCTGCTGCAGTACGTCCTGCACCCATGGCAAGAATAACCGTAGCCCCTCCGGTAACAATATCACCACCAGCGTAGACATTCTCCTTTGACGTTGCCATGGTAGCGATATCGACCACAATCGTATCCCGCTTGCTCACCGCAATATCCGGCGTTGTCTGCTTGATAAGCGGGTTGGAACCGTTGCCGATCGAAATAATTGCCATGTCGATGGGGAGGATGAATTCCGAGCCTGCGATGGGCACCGGACGGCGACGTCCGGAATCGTCCGGTTCGCCCAGCTCCATGCGGAGGCATTCTACCCCGTTAAGCCACTGCTCCTCATTGCCGATAAACTTCAGGGGGCTCATAAGCATGAGGAATTCGATTCCCTCCTCTTTGGCGTGATGAACCTCTTCGAGGCGTGCCGGCATTTCCGCTTCTGAACGGCGATAGACGATCCAGGCATGTTCAGCCCCAAGACGCTTGGCCGTACGAACAGCATCCATCGCCGTGTTGCCACCGCCGAAGACCGCCACATTTTTACCCGTGCAGTCAAAGACCGGAGTATCATTGTCGGGGAACTGATAGGACTTCATCAAATTGACCCTCGTCAAAAACTCATTGGCCGAATAGACCCCCAGCAGGTTTTCTCCGGGGATTCCCATGAACCAGGGCAGACCGGCTCCGACCCCTATAAAGACGGCATCAAAATTCTCCTCCTTGAGCAATTCATCAACGGTGACCGAACGGCCAGCGACCGCATTGGTGATAAAGTTCACACCAAGCTTTTTCATTCCCTCAATTTCAGCCTGTACAATCTCCTTTGGAAGGCGAAACTGGGGAATGCCATACATCAGCACTCCTCCCAGCTCATGCAAAGCCTCAAAAACGGTCACCGCATGGCCCAACTGCACCAGATCA